>NZ_JBFUKU010000037.1:0-29747 GCF_056400685.1 Pseudomonas sp. P5_A12
GGTTTCCATGACCAGGAAGTTGGTGGCATAGAGGCGTTGGCCGACGGTGAGAATTTCCGTCAGGGAGATCACCGAAACCAGCGAGGTCAGTTTGACCACGGTGATGTATTCATTGATCAACGTGGGCAGCGAGATACGAAAAGCCTGGGGAATCACGATCAAGCGCTGCATGCCGAACAGGCCGACACCCAGCGCACGCCCGGCTTCTTTCTGGCCCTTGGCCACGGAGATCAGGCCACCACGGTGGATTTCCGCCATGTACGCCGCTTCGGTGACCACCAGGGCCAGCAAGCCGGAGTAGAAGGGGTTGGACAGGATCGGTCCGCTGCCGGGAAACAATTGCGGCAAGTTGTAGACGAAGACCACCAGCACCAGCAACGGGATGCTGCGGAAGAACCAAATGTAGACCGCTGCGGGAATGCGCAGCAAGGGTGACTGGGACAGCTTGGCCGTGGCCAGGAGAAAACCCAGCAGCATGCCGATGAACCAGGCCAGGGCGCTGAGCTGGACCACCGTGACACAGGCATTCCAGAAGTCTGGCAGGGAGAACAGGGAGAAGAAATACGACCAATCGAATTGCATAGGGCACCTCAATCTGCCGCCCCGATGCAGGGGCGGCAGATGACCAGACTACAAGGACACGTTCTTAGTTGGCAGTCGGTTCTTCCAAGGCGTATTTCTTAAGAATAGCGGCGTACTCACCACTCTTCTTGGTCTCCTCGAAAGCCTTTTGCACCGCCTGGAAGGTTTCTTCATTACCTTTCTTGACGAAGATGCCCAGCGTTTGCTGATAGATCGGGTGATCGGTGGTGATCACTACCCGGCCGTTGGTCTTTTCCGCAATCAGTTTTGCGGCGCCGGCGATTTCAACCTGGGCCTGAATGTTCTTGGACAACAGGGCCTGGGTCACTTCAGGCGCCGAGGGGTACTCGCTGACGGTGATGGCGCCTTTATTGTTCGGCACGCAATACTCATCGGACAGTTTGCGGAATTCCTTGACCCAGGTAGTGCCCTGTTCCAGACCCAGTTTCAAGCCACACAGGTCTTCAGGTTTTTTCGCATTGATCTCGCTGCCCTTGGGCACCATGACTGCGGCACCGGTGTTGGCATAGGCGATGGTCTGGGCTTGAGTCTGGCGCTCCGGCGTGATGTACATGCCGGAAATGACCGCGTCGTATTTGCCGGAGTTAAGGCCCAGGATCAGGCTCGGGAACTTGGTGTCGACGAACTCCACCTTGGCGTTCATGTGCTTGGCCAGTGCTGCGGCCAGTTCGGGGTCCGACCCCACCACGTTTTTGTCTTTGTCATAGGACTCGAAAGGAGGGTAGGTGATTTCCATGCCGACCTTGAGCGTGTCAGTCGCGGCCATGCTCACCGAGGCACCGAGCATACCGGCTGCCAATATAGCCAGGCTCAACAGGTTCTTTTTATTGTTTTTCATCTTTTACAGACTCCGGCGTAGGTAAGGGGGTAGCTGAAAACTTCAATCAGGACGGTTGAACCTGATTTTTCAAATGTCCGAAACTGGCGGGCTTGCGTGCCTTGCCTGGCAGTTGAACTTCCCCATTGGCCACTCTCGCGCGCAGATATTGATACGTCTGCAGTGCCTGGCCAAACATGTGTTCGCCGATCGTGATTTCTTCGTAGTCGTTGCCGGCCTGGGCGAACCCAGGCAGTGGCTTGATCTGGGTGTGATAGTCGCAGGCATAAAACAGTGGGAAGGAATAACGCTCCTCGCGCACGCTGCGAACCCGGTGTGCCGTGGCAACGAAAGCGCCTGCTGTCATCACTTCCAGCATGTCGCCGATGTTGACGACAAAGGCATCGGCCATCGGTGGGGCATCAATCCATTGGCCAAGATTGTTCATGACCTCAAGGCCTGGTTTGTCGGCCAAAAGAATGGTGAAGCACTCGTAATCAGTATGGGCTCCAAGCCCCGGTGCGTCATGGGCGGCACCGTCGAAGGGGTAGTGGATCAGGCGCAGCTTGGACGGCGGACGGGTGACCAGGCTGTCGAAATAGTTTTCTTCCAGGCCCAGGGTCAGGGCAAAGCCGCTGAACAGGCGTCGGCCCAAGGCGAAGATCGCTTCATAGTAAGACTGAACCGACGCTTTGAACCCTGCCAACTGCGGCCAGTCGTTGGGCCCCAGCAATGGGGTGTTGGCCAGCACCAGCGGGTCATCGGCCGGGACTTCGAAGCCGACGTCGAAGGCCTCCTTGTGATCCGGCTTGCCTTTGGAATAGACCTCTTCGCCTTCGGGTACAAAGCCCTTGTGGGTTTGCGAAGTGCCGATGTAGTGCCGCATCTTGGTGTCGAGGGGTTGGTCGAAATAGTCCTTGGCCGCCTTGCGCAGATTGGCGATCAGCTGCGGGTCGATACCGTGATCGGTGATATAGAGAAACCCGACCTCACTGGCAGCGCGCCCCAATTGTTCGGCCACGGCCAGGCGGTGTTCCAGTTCAAAACTGAACAGACCGGCGATATTAACCACCGGGATGCTGTTGAAATTGGCTTTATGTGTGTCAGTGCTGGCGCTGTTGTTTTTATTGTCAGGCATGACGCATCGGCTCCCTAAGGATGGCTTGAGTGGTGGAAACGGTTGAAGTGTTCACGCTCGGTCTGGCCCATCCACACGTTCAATGACCACAGGTCGGCAACGGGTACATTGGTGAAGGGCAAATGATGCAAGTAGCCGTCGGCGCCGAATTCCGGGGTCAGGGTGCTGACCTGGTAACCGCGGGCTTGCTGCGAGCGCCAAATGCTTTCCCAGTGCTGCTGATGGAAGGCCAGTTCTTTTGCATATTCGGGCGCCGCCGGGTGCGGAACCTGCGGACCCTGGTCGTAACCGACCCGGGCCTGGATATGGTGAACCCGCTCGATGAAAGCGCTCAGGTCATCGGCCGGGTCGTTCAATAGACGCTCGCAGGTCACGACCCAATGGCTGATGTCACTGGTGAACAACAGATCGGGCAGTTGCCGGATCAACTCCAGGGTCACCCAAGGGTTGAACAGCGACCGCGAGCGGTGGGTTTCGAAACTGCAGACCTGGCCATGTTTGCGCGCCAGCTCCAGCGCTTGGCCAAAGAACTCCACTTGTTGTGGAAGGGACCAGCGATCATTGCCTGCCAGCACGTTGACGAAGCGCGGGCCGAGTTCGGCGGCCCAGGCAAGTTTCTGGTCCAGGTCATTAAGGTGAACGGCAGGCGTTGCCGATTGATCCGGCAGCACGTCGTACGCGGTGAAGACGGTGCTGATATAGCCCAGGCGATTGGCCTGGAGGAAGGCGCCGAACTCAGCGCGTTCACGGGCGGCCAGGGGCAGGCGAGCTTCCATGCCATCAAAGCCCGCTTGCAGCAGCTCTTCGAGCGCCTGGGCCTTGCTGGCGGTGTAACCCCACAGCGTGCGGAATATTTCCAGTTTCATCGGTAATCCTCAAAAAACTCCGGGCGCAACCTGATCCCCACCCAGCGATGCCGTGGCGGGATCGCTGTGGTGCCGATGTTAGGCATAGGCTGCGGCGTGAAAGAATCTGAAAGTTCAAATGAATACTTCAGACTTTCGTCAACGAATAGCTAGCTACTTATCCTGGGATGGGGGTGGCGTTTTTTCGGTGGGGAGGCGTCTAGGCTGGCGATCAGCGAGTGGTGCCAGCATTGTGGAATCATTGTGATACATCCAAACAAGACCCAGCGCCAGGGCGTCGATTGTTCACTCAGAACTAGAGGATGGTTAGCTGTTGGTTGCGGTGCAGTACGAGAGATTTGGTCTTTCATTGTCCGGGGGGCACTAAAGCCACGTATTCACCACCCGCCGATCCAGTTCCTCCCAGTCCGCCATACCCAGCACTCGCATAGTATTCAAACCGCGCAAATAACCGCGCAACTGATTGGCGGTGGCCTGCACAAGCGCCGAGTCGGACGTGTTTTCGCCCAACAGTACGATTTCGTACTCGACCAGGTACTCGGCCACCCGGTCACGGAAATCGGGCAAAACGGCGTCACGGATCAAGTCAAAAGTTCTCAAGGGGAGATCCTCATCAATCTATTCGGGGTGTGATTGAGTGTTTATCCACCTGCACGGCGCGCAACTATTGCTAGGCGTAATAGTGACCATTACGAAACGCAGTTTCTGCTTTATCGACAATAGTCGGAAAATCGCCGCCATTGAAGAACTGAACCGTTTATTTTCTGGATGAGACTCATGCGCCCTTTATTCGTACCTGCCATGGCGTTTGCCTCTGCGTTGCTCGCCGGTTGTGCCTCCGCGCCGAACGACCCGACTCTGACCTTGCAGACCAGCAAGACGCCTGCCCAATACGCCGACTGCGTCGTGCCTAAATTGCAGGGCAGTGCGTTGAGCCCGACGGTCTCGCAAACCTCGCGCAGCTACCGGATCGTGGTGCCGAGCAAAGTCTCGACGGACAACGTACTGGAAGCCTACAAGGCCGGGAAGGGTGGCAAGGTGTTCATCTACGAGCGCCAATTGCTGGCTTCGAACTTCCTGCCTTCGGCCTTTGAGCGCGCCGCCCAGGATTGCATCTGACCCCGACTCGCAAGCGCTTGTCATTGAGCTCCTTTGGTTGGCCGCAACCAACCAATTTTTAGCCCCGCACCGCATTCGGTCGCGGGGCTTTTTTCTGCTGGAAGGCCCGGGCAACTTTGGGGAGAACCCGTATGAGCGGGGTTCCGGGTGCCACCCGCCTGCGGCCGAAGCCTACGGGGCATCGAGGACTCTATAGATCTCGGACACCACCTGCATCGTTGCGTCTTCGATCGTTCCTTCATTACGGCATAAAACCCAGCCGTGATCTGCAATCGCTCGCTCGAACGCCTGGGTACAAGCGACATGTTCTTCCAGCTTATGGATCACAGTACTGCTCAGCCCGCGCCGTCGTGCCGCTGCCCTGGCCCATGAAATATCAGGGGAGGTGACCACCCCGACATGCAGGTCTGGCACTCGCACGTTTCGATCAATGTTCAACTGTAGAATCTCTGCAAACGGGACTAGCCGGCGAAACGCGGCATCAGACGGGTACCAGCGATCGATCAAGATGATGCTGCCTGGTGGCTGTTTAGCCAGTACGTGCTGGGAAATCCAGGTACGGCTATCAGCAAAGCGCTCACAAACCCCCAACTCCAAATCCCGGCTGGGATTTCTGACGAGCTTGTTAACGAGGGCCATTGTTTCGCCCCTATAGGGATCGCTTTTTTTCTCGCAAAGTCGGATCACTTTTTTGTTGGCTGCCCTCAGTACTTTCGTAACGGCCTCCAACAGTGTGGTTTTGCCGGTTCCCTTGGGCCCATCTAGAGAAACAAACAGCGGACGATTCATTCTTCAAACAACGATTGATATACGATTTTTTTGCCCGGCTCGTTCGCTGCAATTGCTTGGCGCGACGACGCGAATCGAGTGGAGGGCCCTTATGAACAGGCATTGATGAACACTCTAACCTGATTTCTGGCTAGATTTTTAAGGGGGCGGATCTATTTTTCCAGACTGTCCCGTCCTGAATAAGGATTACACCTGTTTCAGGGCTAGACACATTCAAGAGCGGCGGTTAAAGGCTTCGTCAGCTTACCTACACGCGAAAGCTGGTATTTCAGTGACGGGCAATAAGCGACCCTATATAGATAGCCCGTCAGGCTCATTGGCTTGGTCGCTATTCACTGCGCAGAGCCGCCACCGGATGCAGGCGGGCCGCCCGCAGTGCCGGAGCCAGGCCGGCGAGAATGCCGAGCACCGCCGCCAGCAGCAGCGCCAGCAGCAGAAACAGCGGCTGCAGCGCCAAGGGCAGGCTCGGCATGGCCAGGTGCAGTATCCCGAGCAGGAGGCCCATCAACAGAAGACCAAGCAGACCACCGGCCAGGGACAGCAGTGTCGCTTCGGCGAGAAACAGCCCGAGCACCTGCCGCGGACTGGCACCAATCGCCCGCAACAGGCCGATTTCCGCCGTGCGCTCGCCCACAGTGGTCGTCATGATGGTGAGAATGCCGACGGCGCCGACCAACAGGGAAATGCCCCCCAAGGCACCGATGGCCAGGCTCAGGGTGCCGAGAACGCGATTGAAGCTGCGCAGCATGTCGTCCTGGGTGCTCAGACTGAAGTCCTCCACGCCGTGCCGTTCGCCGAGCACCTGGCGAATCTGCTGACTCAACGCCCGCGAAGTGGTGCCGGCGTCGAACACCACATGGACTTTGACCACCCCGGTGCGATTGAACAGGCTTTCGGCCCAATCCACCGGGATGTAGGCGATATCGTCGAGGTTGAAGCCGAGCAACTGGCCCTTTTCCGCCATCACGCCGATCACCCGGAAACGCACGCCGCCGACGCGGATCAGCTCGCCCAGCGGATTGCGTGCACCGAACAGCTCGACACGCAGCTGATGGCCGAGCACCACATAGGGCGGCGAACGACCGTCACGGGCAACGGGCAGGAACTCGCCCAGGCTCAGCTGCATGCGCCAGGCCTGCGCCAGCTGATGGCCGCCACCGACAATGTCGCTGCGCCGACTCAGTTGACCGAACTGGATATCCCCGCTGCCCTGAATGATCGGCACCGCCGCCTCGACATGCGGCAAGCGCCGCAGGGCGTCAGTATCACTGATAGTCAGTGGCCGTACGCTGCCGAGCAGACCGCCGAGGCCGCTGGTCTGGGTCTTGCCCGGGCGCACGGTGATGATCCGCGTACCAAACTGCGAAAAGTTCTCCACCACATAGCCGCGCACGCCTTCGCCTATGGCCGTGAGCAGCGTCACGGCGGCTATCCCGATCGCTACCCCGAGCAGGGTCAGCAGGCTGCGCAAGGGTCGACACGTCAGCGCCGAGCTGGTCAGCCGGAAAGCATCTTGCCAGCGCATCAGTGCGCTCCCGGCGGGCGTAGCGCCGCCACCGGCTCCAGCGCCGAAGCCCGAGCGGCCGGCAGCCAGGCGAACAGCAGCGCCGTGCCGAGTGCCAGCAGCACCGAGCTAGCTCGCGCCCACCAGGGTGCATAGAGCGGCAGATCGAACGCCAGGCGCCCCAGCCAGAGCAAGGTTTCGGCCAGAAGTAGCCCCGCCAGCGCCCCCGTCAGGGCGAGCAGCGCCGCCTCGCCGAGGAACAGCACGCGCAGCTGCGCTGCCGTCACACCTATGGCTTTGAGCAGGCCGATTTCGGCGCTGCGCTGGCTCACCGCAATCCAGGTCACGTTCATGATCAGGATGCCTGCCACCAGCAGGCTGATCGCGGCAATCCCGGCCACCGCCAGGGTCAGCACCGCGAGTATCTCGTCGAAGGCGCTGAGCAGGCTGTCCTGGCTGATCAGCGTGATGTCTTCCTCACCCTCGTGGCGCTCCTTGAGCGCTGCGAGTATCAGCTGCTTGCTACGGTCGAGAAAGCTCGGACCACGCACCTCGACAAACACCCGCAACAACCCCTCGCGATTGAACAAGGCCTGGGCACTGGCCACCGGGATGATCAACATCTCGGCGAAATCCATCCCCAGGGATTCGCCCCGCTCACCGAGGATGCCGACCACCCGGAAGCGCCGGTCGCCCGCGCGCAACCATTCACCGAGGGCCGGGCGCGCACCGAATAGCTCGCGCCGGAGTTTGCCGCCGATCACGCAGACGGCCTCGGCCTGCTCAGGGTCCAGCGCCGGCAGGGGCTGGCCCTGGACAACCGTCAGTTGGCGAATGGCGAAGAAGTCCCGGGTGGTGCCCAGGGTCAGCACCTCACGATTGCGGTTGCCAACTATCACCTCCATCTGCCCGGCCTGCAGCGGCGCGACCCGGCGGATGCCCGGCAACTGGGTGATGGCCTGGACGTCCTGCAAGGTCAACTCGTGCGGCGTCAGGCCGGTGAGCGGCGGCATGCGCCCCGTGGTTTCCTTGCGGCCCGGGAAAACGATCAGGATGTCGCGCCCGAGCAGCGAGAACTCGTTCAGGACGAAGGCCCGCGCCCCCGCGCCGAGACCGGTGAGCAGATTGACCGCAACCACCCCGATAGCGATGGCCAGCAGCAGCATCAGGCTGCGCGAGCGATGCCCACGCAAGGCGCCGAGCCAGAAGCCCAGGGCATCGGCAGCGCGCATCAGGCCGGCGCCCGCTGTGGCGCAGCACTGTGGATCCGCCCGTCACACATGTGTAACTGGCGCTGCGCGCGGGCGCCCAGGCTGGCGTCGTGGGTGACCACTATCAGGGTCAGGCCCTCGCCGTTGAGCTCCTCCAGCAGGCTGAAGACCTCGGCGCCGGCCTGRCTATCGAGATTGCCGGTGGGCTCGTCGGCCAACAACAGCGCCGGTTGCATGACCATCGCCCGGGCGATGGCGACGCGCTGGCGCTGACCACCGGACAGCTCGGCCGGGCGGTGGGCAATGCGGTCGCCCAGCCCCAGGCGCGCCACCAATTGGCTGCTGCGCTTGTGCCGTTGCGCCGCGCCGATGCCGGCGAGGACCATCGGCAGCTCGATGTTTTCCAGCACCGTCAGCCGTGCGATCAGGTGGTAGGACTGGAACACGAAACCTATCAGTTGGCTGCGCAATTGGGCGCGCCGCGCCTCGCTCAGCGTCGCCGTGGCCTCGCCCTGCAGCCAGTATTCGCCGGCGCTCGGCGCATCGAGCAAACCGAGGATGTTCAGCAGGGTCGACTTGCCCGAGCCCGACGGGCCCATCACCGCCATGTAGTCACCGGCGGCGATGTCCAGATCCAGGCCGTCCAGCCCCATCACCTGCTGCTCGCCCAACTGGAAGCTGCGGCTGCCGCCGCGCAGGCGGATCATTGCTTAGTCTCCGCCGCATCCACCGGGATCACCGCCGCGGTGTCCTTGAGCCCTTCCTGTTCGAGGCTGGCGACTATACGCGCGTCCTCGTCCAGCCCTGCGAGCACCTCGGTCCAGCGCCAGTTGCTCAACCCGGTTTGCACCTCCACCTCGCGCAACACCCGGGCGATCGGGTCATATCGCAGCACGCGCTGCCCCTCCAGCRGGGTCTCGGTGGGGATGCGCAAAGCAAGTGCGTGCTGCTCCAAGAGGATCTCGACATCGGCGCTATAGCCGGTGAGCAGGACCAGATCGGCCGGCGGCTGGTCGAAGCGCACCTCGACATCGACGGTGCGCGCCTGCTTCTCCAGTTCACGCACATAGGGCGCGATGCGGCTGACGCGGCCGGCGAAATGTTGGCCACGGAAGGYATCCAGGCTGATCCGCACGGCGGTTCCGGGGCGAACCCGAGCAGCGTCCACCTCATCGATCGGCGCCTCGACATACAGGCAGCTGTCGTCGATCAGGTCGACCGCCGGCGGCGTGGGAATACCCGGCGGCGAAGGGGTGACGAACTCGCCGAGTTCGCCGTTGATTTCTGCGATTATGCCGGCGAATGGCGCACGCAGGGTCGTCTGCTCCAGCAGTGAACGCTGCAACTGCAGGCTGGCGTCGGCCTCACGGATCAGCACGGCACTGGCACTGCACATCAACTTCGTCAGGTTAGCCTTGGTCTCGGCCTGATCGAGGCGATCGGCGGCAACCAACTTGCGGTCGGCCAGTTGGCCCAGGCGATCGAGGTCGCGCCTGTCCAGATGAGCCTGCTGGCAGCGCTGTTCGCGGGCGTTGCGTTGGGCCTCCAGCCGCGCCTCGGCCTTCTGCAGCCGGGCCTGTTGCTCGTCCTGCCGCAGGCGCATGAGCACCTGACCCGGCTGGACCCGCTGGCCCTCGCTGATCAGCAACTCGGCAACCTGGCCGCCGACATTGAAGGACAGATGCGAGCGTCGACAGGACTTCAGCGTACCCGCGCGAGTGTTGGCCACCAGCGTCTCCACTGGCCCCCGCTCAACCTCTAGCAGCCTGACCGGCAATGGCTGTGGTCGACTCAACCAGCCGCCCAGCACCACCAGACAGGCCAGCATCGACGAGCCAATCAATAATTTGCGCATGGACGGCACCTCCTCTCCACATGGCTTGAGCCTAGGTCAGGAGGGTAAAAGCTCAACGCGAAACGCCATTTATTCGACGTTTTTCAGACGAGCGTCAGATAAATGGCGAATGAGATTTTTTCTCAAGCTTGACCAGGCACCTAAACAACGCGTACGCAGCCGCGTTTGTGCATTCCATTCGCGTCAAACTACCCGGCCAGTGAGCCGGGTTTCTTGTTCTCGCCATTCGTCTATTGCTGGGCACTTACAGCGTTTCCCCACCTCTCATGTTCAAGCACGGACATTTACGAAACCATACGGAGAGCAGCATGGACATTGATGAGAATGCACCGGGAAACATATCGCAGCAGGGCAGTACGAGCAGCACGGATAACGAAACTGGTCATGACCCCAAGCGGTCAGAAGTTCCGTCGAAAACGGCCGAAGTCGACGCGCCCAATAACCCAAAGCAGGACCCCGCAGCTAAAGAAAACTCGTACAGTCCCGACTTCAAATCAGAACCTGAACATAAGCCGGTTCAAGATGCCGATATTGATACTCCGGGCGGTTAGTAGCATCCCGCAAATCAGCACGGCGACTCAGGGATTTTTAAGGGGACGGATCTATTTTTCCAGACGGCAACCAGGTCCAACGACTAAATGGACCGTCTCACCCGCTTGATCAAACCCGCTTCGCCATCAACAGCACCGAAGCCGCCGCCGACAGCAACCCCGCGCAGCACCGATTGAAAATCCTCTTGCCACTCGGTTCGGCGAACCAGCGACGCATGTGCAGCCCCATATAGGCGTACGCACTGATCGCGATCCATTCCAGCATCAGGAACAACGCACCGAGCAACGCGAATTGCGGTGTCACCGCGCGGGTCGGGTCGACGAATTGGGGCAGGAATGCGGTGAAGATCAGGATCGCCTTGGGATTCCCGGCCGCCACCAGAAACTCCTGCCGCGCCAACGCCAGCACACCGACCGGTGCACGGGTATCAGCGCGCTCGGCGCCAGGGGCGGCGCGCCACAATTGCCAGGCGAGGTAAAACAGGTAGGCCGCACCGAGAATCTTGATTGCGTAGAACAGCATTTCGGAGGTTTGCAGCACCACCGCCAATCCGGCTGAGGTGAGGGCAATCATGCCGGCAAACGCCAGTAACCGACCGATCCCGGCCACGCAGGAGGTGCGATAGCCGTACCGCGTCGAGTTGCTGACCGACAGCAGGTTATTCGGGCCGGGCGCCATGTTCAGGGCAAAGCAGGCCGGGAGGAAAAGGGTGAGGGTGGCGAGGTCCATGACGAGTCTCCGAAAACCAGAGCGCTATTTTTATCATGGGCAGCGTGCGGCTCGCCCGGTACAGCCATGAACGCAAGCCGCAGTACACTTTCATTTGGCGAATTTTCTCGCGCCCGCGACGCAGAAGATAACGGCCACGGTGACCCCGAGCATGCCGATGCTGACCTGTTCGTGTAGCAACGTCGCCGCCAGCGCCAAGCCGAAAAACGGCTGTAACAACTGCAGCTGTCCCACCGCTGCAATCCCGCCCTGCGCCAACCCGCGATACCAGAATACAAAACCGATCAGCATGCTGAACAGCGACACATACCCCAGGCTCACCCAGGCCGGCACACTGATCCCGGAAAATGAAACCGGCATCCGCCACCAGGTCAACGCAGCCATCAGCGGCAGCGACAACACCAAGGCCCAGCAAATCACCTGCCAGCCGCCCAGCGTTCTGGAGAGTTTGGCGCCTTCGGCATACCCCAGGCCACACGCCAGAATCGCCAAGAGCATCAGGACATCACCGATGGGGGACGCGCTCAGTCCCTGAGAAACGGCAAAGCCAATCACCAGCAAACTCCCCAGCACCGAAAAAACCCAGAACTCCAGGCGTGGATGCTCGCCACCGCGCAACACGCCGAAGACGGCGGTGGCGAGCGGCAGCAGGCCGACGAAGACGATGGAGTGCGCCGACGTCACGTATTGCAACGCCAGCGCCGTCAGCAACGGAAAGCCGACCACCACGCCCAGTGCCACGATGATCAAAGGCAGCAACTGGCTGCGCGCCGGGCGTTGTTGCTTGAACAGCCACAGCATGCACAGCGCCAGCACACCGGCGATAGTGGCGCGGGCGACTGTCAGGAACACGGGGTCGAATTCGAGCACGGCCACGCGGGTGGCGGGCAGCGAGCCGCTGAAGATCAACACGCCGATCAAGCCATTGATCAGCCCGCTTGCGTGTTTGTCCAGCGCCGGGCTTTTAAGCGTTGAGGTCCTTTCCATCGAGCGTCTCCGTATCGGGTTGCGTTAGGGGCATCCTATGATTCAGGATTAAGAACAATCAAAAAATTGTCATGGATACATCCCACGATGCCACGCTCTCGCTACAAGTCGCTGGTGGACACCCTGGCCGCCGATATCCACTCGGGGCGCTTGCTGCCGGGCACGCGCTTGCCGACGCACCGCCAGTTGGCCGTCAGCGAAGGCCTGGCGCTGGTCACGGCCAGTCGCGTCTATGCCGAGCTGGAAGCCATGGGGCTGGTCAGTGGTGAAACCGGGCGCGGGACCTTTGTCCGGGAGACCTCGTTGCCACCCAGTCATGGCATCGATCAGCCGGACGTCGCGGCGGGGATTATCGACCTCAACTTCAACTACCCCTCGCTGCCGGGGCAGGGCGATCTGTTGCGCAATGCCTTGCGCCAATTGGCATTGTCCGGTGACCTGGAATCTCACTTGCGYTATCAGCCCCATGCCGGACGTGCGCATGAGCGCGCCTCCATCGCCCGCCATATGCGTAGCCGTGGTCTGACGGTTGAAGCCGAGCAGGTGTTGATTGTCAGTGGCGCCCAGCATGGCTTGGCGGTGACGCTGATGGCTCTGTTGCGACCCGGTGACGTGATCGCGGCCGACGCGCTGACCTATTCGGGTTTCAAAGTGCTGGCCGAAGCCCTGCACCTTGAAATCGTGGCCATCCCTGTCACAGCGCAGGGGCCGGACCTTGAGGCGCTGGAAAAGCTGTGCCGCAGTCGGACCGTGCGGGCCGTCTACACCATGCCGACCTTGCATAACCCGATGGGCTGGGTGATGGCCGCCGGTCAACGCGAACAACTGGTGGCGATTGCGCGCAAGCATGACCTGCACATCATTGAGGACGGGGCCTACGCGTTTCTCGCCGAGAACGCGCCGCCGCCCATCGCCGAACTGGCCCCGGAACGGACCGTCTACGTGTCCGGCTTTTCCAAGAACGTCGCCACCGGTCTGCGCGTGGGTTTCATCGCGGCACCGACGCAAAGGGTGGCGGCACTGGAGCGCTCGATCAGGGCGACTACTTGGAATACTCCAGGCGTCATGACCGCCATCGCCTGCGCCTGGCTCGACGACGGCACCGTCACCCGACTCGAAGCGCAAAAGCGCGAAGACGCACAAGCCCGTCAGAAACTGGCCGATGAGGTGCTGGGCGGCCTTCCAGTGATCCGCCACCCGTCGTCGTACTTTCTGTGGTTGCCTCTGTCGGAGGACGCACGGGCAGACCAGATCGCCGTGGCGTTGATGCAAGAACAGATCTCAGTCTCCACCGCCGAGCCTTTTGCGGTTTCAGTTCATGTGCCGCACGCCTTGCGGTTGGCGCTGGGCTCGGTGGACCTGGACACGCTTCGACACGCGCTGGTGAAGGTGAAGTGGGTGGTGGAGGCCCATACGTAAAAAGCGCTAGCGCCTTTGGCCGACTGAACTACAATTCCCTCATTTTTTTGGAGGCCAGCCGGTCGTGGATGTATTTTCGTTTGTCTATGACTGCCTGTCCCGATGGGTGATAACGCCAGTTATCCATCAGTTTCTTGGCATTTTTGATTTGAATGGGCGCTTCGGCCTATTGTTTCTGGCGACCTCCTACAGCGTTGCCTACGGGCTGTTCCGCTTCAGGAAATCTCGCGGGCTGACGAGCGCACCGAGCTTCTGGCAGTTCATCGGCGGCAAGCAGGTTTACTTGCATCAGTCGGCGTTGCTGGATTATCGCTACTACTTCGTCCGCGCCATTCTGAAAGTCATGCTGGTGCTGCCTATTGTCGGACTGGTGGACCCGCACATCCTGCGCTCCGCCGACTACGTGGGCTTTTTCACCAACCTGTGGGGCGCGCGCACTCAAGTCGAGGAACACCTCGCGTTGTCGTTGCTCTACGGGGTCGGCGTGTTCATGGTCAAGGATTTCGCCAACTATTGGGGCCACCGCGCCTTCCATACCCGCTGGCTTTGGGATTTCCACAAGGTCCACCATTCGGCCCCCGTGCTGGTTCCGGCGACCGCAAGCCGGCTGCACTTTGTGGAGAAAATTGTCGAAAAACTGACGAATACGCTGTGCATCGGTGTCTACGCCGGTGTCTTCTGGTACGCCTGTGGCGGTGAAATCAGCCGCTACACCCTGTTTGGCGTGACCTGGATGGTGTTGATCCTCAATGGTTTTGCCGCCAACCTGCGCCATACCCATGTCTGGCTGTCGTTTGGGCCCATTGCCGAACATGTGCTCAACAGCCCGGCCCAGCACCAGATCCATCACAGCGATGCGCCGAAACACATCAACAAGAACTTCGGCATCAACCTGTCGCTCTGGGACTGGATGTTCGGCACGCTCTACGTCACCACCTCCAAACCCGAGGCGCTGCGCTTTGGCACCGGCGAAGCGGACCACTCGCGGTACCTGACGGTGTACAGCCTGATCGTCACGCCTTTTGTGGACATCGCCCGCAAAATCCGCCTGACCAAACCTGAGCAGACCCTTGCCCCCGAGGTTGTTGAAAGTCCGAAGGACATTCCACTTCGATAACAGCACGCCCTCATACACATCCATGACCTACGCTTGTTCACAGACGCATGTTCAGTGAGCAGGGGTTGCTCCTGAGCGAGATTCAACCGGCACCTACAAAAACAAGATCAGGAGTCCACTCATGTTCGCTTTGTTCCGTCGTTTCAATTTCGCCGCTACCGTGGCGATCACCGCTGCCGCGCTTTCAACCTCCGCCCTGGCGCTGGACTCGGTCAAGTTCATGGCCCCGGGCTCGGTCGGTGGTGGCTATGACCAGACTGCCCGCCAGTTGGGCAAAGCCATGATCGAGGCCAACGTTGCCAAGTCCGTCACCTTCGAAAACAAGGGTGGCGCGGGCGGTACGCTGGGGCTGGCGCAGTTTGCCAACAGCACAAAAGGGGATGTGAATGCGCTGCTGGTGGTGGGTGCGATCATGGTCGCGGGCATTGAGCAGAACAAGTCGCAAATCACCTTGAAGGACGTCACGCCGATTGCCCGGCTGTTCACCGAATACAACGTGATTGCCGTGCGCAAGGAATCCGAATTCAAAACCCTGGAGGACTTGTTGACCGCATTCAAGGCCAAGCCGACCAGCATCACCTGGGGCGGCGGCTCCAAAGGCTCGGTCGATCACATCGGCATCGCCGAACTGGCCGGCAAAATGGATATCCCGGTCAATAAGGTGAATTACGTCGCTTTCGGCGGTGGTGGCGAAGTGGTTGCTCAGGCGCTGGGCGGCCAGCTCAAAGTGATCACCGGCGGTTATGCCGAATTGGGTCAATACATCAAAAACGGTCAGTTCCGCGTCCTCGCCATCGGCGCACCGGAGCGTGTTCCCGGTATCGATGCTCCGACCCTCAAAGAGAAAGGCTACGACGTGATCATTGGCAATTGGCGCGGTGTGTACGGCGCCGCAGGTCTGAGCCCCGAGCAGCGCCAAGAACTGACCGACGCCGTCGTCACTGCCACCAAAACCCAGTCCTGGCAAGACAACCTCAAAACCAACGCGTGGTCGCCGAGCGTGTTGACCGGCGACGCCTTCGGCAAGTTTGTCGACGAAGAACACGTGCGGCTGCGGGCGATGCTGGTCAACGTCGGGTTGCTGTGACATGGCCGGGATGCGCAAGATTGTGCCGCCGCAATTGGCGATAGGCCTTGGCCTGATCGCCATCAGTGCGGTACTGGCGGTCGGTGCCTGGCGGTTTCCGCCCGAGATGGGCTTCGTCATTTTGGCCGCTGATGTCTACCCCTATGGGCTGGCGGTGTTCCTGGGTGTCGTCGGGTTGTTGCTGAGTTATCAAGCCTGCACCGGTGGCTTTCGCGAATTGGCGGACCACGAAGACGAGTCTGCCAAAGCGCTGCCCAGTGGCAAAGTCGGTGCTGCGTGGGTCTCGGCGGGGCTGGTGGGGGTGGCGTTGCTGATCAACCTCATCGGCTTCGTCCTCTCGGCCGGGCTACTGTTTGCCTGTTCGGCACGCGGGTTTGGCAGTCGTCATCCGCTTCGGGACCTGGCTATCGGCATTGCCTTGACGTTGCCGATTTACTGGCTGTTCAACGCCGGGCTCGGCGTTTCCCTGCCGCACCTTTTCAACGCCTGGGTCTGAGCCGGGCCGAAGGAGATCAATCCGGTGGATATTCTCGCAAGCCTGGCGATGGGATTTTCCGCCGCGCTGTCACCGATCAATCTGATGTGGGGGTTTATCGGCTGTTTGCTTGGCACGGCGATTGGTGTGTTGCCCGGTATCGGACCGGCGCTGACCGTCGCGCTGTTGCTGCCACTCACCGCCAAGGTCGACCCCACTGGCGCGCTGATCATGTTCGCCGGTATCTACTACGGGGCGCAGTTTGGTGGCTCGACCACCTCCATTTTGCTCAACACGCCGGGAGAGTCCTCCTCCATGGTCACGGCCCTGGAAGGTAACTTGATGGCCCGCAACGGCCGGGCCGGGCCGGCGCTCGCCACGGCGGCGATCGGTTCATTCGTGGCCGGGACCATCGCCACAATTCTGCTGACCCTGTTTGCCCCCGTCGTCGCCACGCTGGCGCTGAAGTTCGGCCCTGCGGAATATTTCGCGATTCTGGTGCTGTCGTTCACCACTGTATCGGCAGTACTTGGCGCGTCGATGCTGCGCGGTTTCGCCTCGCTTGGGGTTGGCCTGGCCATCGGCTTGATCGGTCTCGACTCGACCTCGGGCATCGCTCGTTACACGTTGGGGGTGCCGGAGTTGGTGGATGGCATCGAAGTGGTGCTGGTGGCGGTCGGCTTGTTTGCCGTGGGGGAGGCGCTGTACAGCTTGCTGTATCAAAAAGAAGAAAGCAGCGGGCGGCACCGCTTGACCTCATTGTGGATGACCCGCGCCGACTGGAAACGCTCGGTTCCGGCCTGGCTGCGCGGCACGCTGATCGGTTTTCCGTTTGGCTCGATTCCGGCCGGCGGCGCCGAGATTCCGACGTTTCTGTCCTATTCGGCCGAGCGCAAACTGAGCAAGTACCCGCAGGAGTTTGCGGGCAGCAAGGGTAAAGGCGCGATTGAAGGCGTTGCCGGCCCCGAGGCGGCCAACAACGCCAGCGCGACGGGGTCGTTGGTGCCGCTGCTGACCCTGGGCATTCCGACCTCCGCGACGGCGGCCATCCTGTTGGCCGCGTTCCAGAACTACAACCTGCAACCGGGCCCGATGTTGTTCCAGACCTCGGGAGACCTGGTCTGGACCCTCGTTGCCTCGCTGTACATCGGCAACGTCATCCTGTTGGTGCTGAACCTGCCGCTGGTGGGACTGTGGGTCAAGCTGCTGCAAATTCCCCGGCCCTACTTGAATGCCGGCATTCTGGTATTTGCCACCATCGGCGTGTACGGCATGCGTCATTCATCGTTCGATCTGCTGCTGATGCTCGGTATCGGCTGGGGCGGGGTGCTGATGCGGCGTTTCGATTTCCCTGTGGCGCCGGTGATCGTCGGTATGTTGCTGGGGCCTATGGCTGAAAAACAGCTGCGCAATGCCTTGTCCATTAGCCAGGGCGACTGGCTGATCTTTGTCACGGAACCCATCGCCGCGTCGTTCCTCGCGCTGACGCTTTTGGTGTTGATCGTTCCGCATTTGCTCCACGCTCGGGGCATCAAATTGCATGAGGATGATTGAGCCAAAACGCGAAAAACGTGTGCGAGGCTTTAGGCAGTTTTCTTCAATACGCGAAGCAGGGCGCTCAGTAACTTGAGCGCTGATTTCCCTGAATTGAAGAAGGTGTGCGATGAGTCTGATTATCTCCATGGCGACGTTTGCACTGGTGGCGTCCATAACGCCGGGGCCGGTGAACATCGTGGCGTTGAGTTCGGGGGCGCAGTTTGGCTTTCGCGCCAGTCAACGGCATGTGGCCGGGGCAACGCTGGGGTTTGTATTGTTGCTGGTGTTGATGGGGCTGGGGCTGCACGAGGTCTTGCAGCTGTGGCCGGCGCTGACGCGGGTGGTGCAACTGGCCGGCGTGGGGTTTTTGTTGTTCATGGCCTGGAAACTGGCGGCGGACGATGGTCGTCTCGATGCCAAGGCGTCGGGAAAGGCGCCATCGATGGTGTATGGCGCGGTCATGCAGTGGCTCAACCCGAAAGCCTGGCTGGCCTGCGTGGCGGGGATGGGTGCCTTCGTCGCGGACGGCGAGGCGCGGTTGGTGTGGCAGTTTGCGGCGGTGTATCTGGTGATCTGCTATGTGTCCGTCGGCTGCTGGGCCTACGCCGGGACATTTTTGCGTGGCTATCTGGGCAATCCGGCAGGCATGCGCTTGTTTAACCGGCTCATGGCGTTGTTGTTGGCGGTCAGTGCGGTTTATTTAGTGCTGCCCTGATCAGCCGCGATACTGCCCCGGTGTCGCAGCCAGGTGCTGTTTAAACGCCCGTTGAAAATGCGCCTGATCCGCAAACCCTGCTTCCAGTGCGACATCGGCAATCAACTTGCCACTGCGCAATTGGTCGCGGGCGAACTGGATACGCCGATTGACCAGAAACGCATGGGGCGTCATGCCGTAATGCTGTTTGAAGGCGCGGATCAGGTACGACGGTGACAACTGAGCGGCTGCGCAAATGTCTTCGAGTTTGAGCATTTGCGTGCAGTTGTCGCGGATGTAGTCGGCCGCGCGTTCCAGCTTGAAGTTGGGTTCGCGCAGCGGTGGGTCAATGGGGTTGAGCCGCTGTTGTACGTCAGTGAAAAACTCCACTGCCGCACTGTGTTTGCACAGCATGTCCTGCTGGGGATCGACCAGTATTTCGTACAGATCTTGCAGACCGGCGAACAACTGAGTATCGCGGGTATGGGTAGTGGAAAACCGCCGAAACGCCGAGTCCTGACTGAAGCCGAGCTGATGCTGCAAGTCGGTCAGCCAGGGGCTCTCGACGTACAGCATCAAGTAGGACCACGGCTGATCATCGATCGGATTGCAGGCGTGAACATCATGGGGATTCATCAGCACCACGGTGCCGGCGCTGACCTCAAATGCCGACTTCTCATGCAGGTAAGTGCTGCACCCGGCGGTGATCGCACCGATGGAAAAGTGTTCGTGAGCATGCCGGGTGTAGCAAACCTCGCGACCGTCGGCGATGGAGCGGGCCTCAATGAAGGGCAGGGCGTCATCACGCCAGAAGCGCGGGGCCTTGTCAGCGTTTTTGGCAGCGGCGTGCTTCATCGTCAGCGTCCTCGACAGGTCAGCCCTGGAGTGTATTAGCTCTCGCCGTCGAAGGCTCGTTGCAAGGCTGCGATATCGAGCTTTTTCATCTGCATCATGGCTTGCATGGCGCGCTGGGACTTGGTCGTGTCCGGGTCTTTCAACATGTCCATGAACGGAATCGGGACGATTTGCCAGGACAGCCCGTATTTGTCCTTGAGCCAGCCACATTGCTGGGCCCGAGGGTCGCCACCGGCGGACAGCGTGCCCCAGTAATGGTCGATTTCTTCCTGTGTCTGACAGTTGACCTGAATGGACACCGCTTCATTGAACTTGAATTGGGGGCCGCCATTGAGGCCGGTAAAAGGTTGCCCGTCCAGTTCGAAGCTGACCGTTAGCACCAAGCCTTCAGGCATGGCGTGAATCTCTTGACCAGCCTTGCCGTAATGAGTGGTGCCGGTGATTTTTGAATGATCGAAGATCGAACAGTAATACTTCGCCGCCTCTTCGGCCTGTGTGTTGAACCAGAGGCAGGGAGTCAGTTTTTGCACGCGTTGCATGGTGGCGCTCCTCTACGGATTACTCATGCGGGAATATCAGCGTAGTCAGCCTGTGATCGATGAGATGGACCGTAGATCGATAACTTAATGAAAGTAGAAGTCAAAATGACCATATGTAGAGTCCTATAGACTCTTATGCTTTGTGGTCGATATGACTCCATTATTTTCAAAATATTGATTTAAATGGATTAAATACCTGGCACGAGACTTGATACTCCAAACGTACAACTGACCCGCCTCAGGAGTACGACAAAATGTTCAATTTTTTCGATAACCCACTGACCGTTCTGCACCTGTCGAGCAAAGTGCTTGGCGCCGGCCTTGCCATGCTGTTGGTCGGCATCTATGGCGCCTACCTGTACGGCGGTCATTTGTCGATCGTGGTGTTGGTGACGATGCATGCCATGACCATCATCGGGCCGACTCTCATCAAGATTGGCTACGTCATGCGCCTGCTGGCCCAATATCGGCTCGAGAAAGGCCTGACCCATGCGGTCGCTTGAGATGCGAAAACTCGCCGCTGCACCCGTGTTCAGCCTCGGATTCCGACCGTTTTTTTTCGCCGGCGCCGTGTTTGGAGTAGTTGCCGTGGCGATCTGGGCGCTTTGGCTGTATGGCCGCTTGCCCGGTGCGCAGCCGATGGGCGGCATGTTGAGCTGGCATCGGCACGAGATGCCGTTCGGGTTTGCCACGGCCATCATCGCCGGGTTTCTGTTGACGGCGGTGCCAAACTGGACCGGGCGTCCGGGCTTGAGCGGCTGGCCTTTGATCGGGCTGGTGCTGGTGTGGTTACTGGCGCGGTGGGCGTGGCTGCTGCCGCTCCCTGCGCCCCTGTTGATTGCTCTGCAGACACCTTTTCTGCCCTTGTTGGCATGGATCTTAGGTCGGGATCTGGTGGCGGCCGGCAAGCGTGAGAACTATCCGATTTTGTTGGTGGTGGCCCTGATAGCCGGCTGCCAGGTGCTGACGCTGTGGGGGATCGCTACCGATGACGTCGTGTTGCAGCGACGTGGTGTGCTGGCGGCCTTGTGGTTGGTGGCGGCGTTGATGACAGTGATTGGCGGGCGGGTCATTCCGTTTTTCATTCAGCGCGGCTTGAACCGTCCCGCCGCGCCTGCGGCGCATCCGCTGCCCACTAAAATCCTGCTGGGGAGTTCCTTGCTGGCGGCGGTGTCCTTCGCCAGTGGTTTCAACGACGTCCCGAGGTTGTGGTTGGCAGCGTTGTTTTTGCTGATGGGGGCATTGCATCTGCTGCGTTTGTGGCGCTGGCATGATCGAGGCATCTGGCGTGTGCCGCTGTTGTGGTCGCTGTACCTGGCCTATGCCTGGCTGCTGATGGCCGCGCTGGCGATGGCGCTGTGGCATGCGGGGCTGATGCCACAACAAAGTCTGGCCACCCATGCGCTGGCCGTGGGCGGCATTGGCGGGTTGATCCTGGCGATGATTGCCCGCGTCAGCCTCGGTCACACCGGGCGCCTGTTGCATCCGTCGAAAACCGTGGTGCTGGGGTTTGCCTTGCTGGTCGTCGCTGGCGTTTGCCGGGTGTTGCTGGTCCCGTTTTCCGGGGTAGGGCTGGGACTCTCGGCGCTGCTGTGGTGCGCGGCGTTTGGCCTGTTCCTGACGCGCTACACGGCAATCTTGTTCACACCAAGGGTCTAGTGCCCCAAGCCGACCCGTAGCAGTTGCCGAGCAGCGCGAGGCTGCGTYCGGCGACGGAGTCGCCGTAAAATCAGACACTGCGGTGTAACAGAAAAACTGCATTCGCAGGGTCTACGACGACTTCGTCGCCGAACGCAGCCTCGCCGGCTCGGCAGTTGCTACAAGCCCTCAGATTGGTCTTCAAGACGTGACCGGTGGTCGATGAACCGGTCTCGCCCCGCATTTTGCGCTTAGCTGAAGGGAGAACCCCAAGGCGCGCGCAGGCAGTCAGTTGTCGCAGCGAGGCCCTTCAGAACACCGTAAGTCTGAGGAAATTGGCAATGCTGACCCTCAACATCAATGGCCAGGATCAGGAGTTCGATGTCCCGGCGGACATGCCACTGCTCTGGGTGCTACGCGATGTTGCACACCTCACTGGCACCAAATTCGGTTGCGGCATGGCCCAGTGCGGCGCCTGCACCGTGCACGTCGACGGTACCCCGTTGCGCTCCTGCATCACGCCCGCTACAGCCGTGTCCCACGGACAAAAAATCCTCACCATCGAAGGCCTGTCCACCGACGGCTCGCACCCGGTGCAACAAGCCTGGGCCGAACTCGATGTGGTGCAGTGCGGTTACTGCCAATC
This sequence comes from Pseudomonas sp. P5_A12, assembly GCF_056400685.1. NCBI lineage: Bacteria > Pseudomonadati > Pseudomonadota > Gammaproteobacteria > Pseudomonadales > Pseudomonadaceae > Pseudomonas > Pseudomonas sp. P5_A12. The sequence continues at coordinate 22,177 of NZ_JBFUKU010000037.1, forward strand.
CGGGCAAATCATGTCTGCCGCCGCATTGCTGGCGAAGATTCCTCAACCCACCGACAGCGACATCGATCAAGCGCTCTCCGGCAACATCTGCCGCTGCGGCACCTACCCAAGGATTCGCGCGGCGGTCAAACGTGCCGCCGAGATAGGTTGACGTTGAGGGGGCTGAAACCATGAACAGCATCCACCCGGTCTCGCGCCGTGGTTTTCTCAAGGGCAGCGCCCTGTTGGGCAGTGGCCTGGTGGTAGCGTTTGTCATCCCCGGAGCCCATCGCTTTGCCTTGGGCGCGGAGAATCAAGGCAATATTTTCGCGCCCAACGCCTTCCTGCGGATCGGCAACGACAACAGCGTCACCGTGCTGCTCGGCCATTCGGAAATGGGCCAGGGCATCTGGACCGGCCTGACCATGTTGATCGCCGAAGAACTGGACGCCGACTGGTCGAAAATTCGCGTCGAACACTCACCGGCCTCGGCCGCTGAATACGGGATGGCCGGTTTCGGCGGGATGCAAATCACCGGTGGTTCGACCTCGACCTGGATGGAGTTCGACCGCTACCGTTTGGCCGGGGCGGCAGCACGCCTGATGTTGGTCGAAGCGGCAGCCAAGCGGTTCGATGTTGCACCTTCGCAGATCCGCACCGAATCAGGCGTGGTCATCGCGGGCGACCAGCGCGCCACCTATGGCGAGCTGGCGGATGACGCCGGCCAGTTGCCGGTGCCGGATCCGGCCTCGATCAAGCTCAAGGACGCCAAGGACTGGAAGATCATCGGCAAACCCACCAAGCGCCTGGACACGCCGGAGAAAATTACCGGTCAGGCCAAGTTCGGCATGGATGTGCAATTCGACGGTTTGATGACCGCCATGGTTGCCCGCCCGCCAGTGTTCGGAGGTAGCGTCAAATCCTTCGAAGGTGCCGCGGCGCTGGCGGTGCCGGGCGTGCATAAAGTGGTGCAAGTGCCCTCGGGCGTTGCGGTGATTGCTGATCATTACTGGGCGGCGAAGTTGGGGCGCGATGCGCTGGAAATTGACTGGGATCTTGGGCCGAACACCGGCCTGGACAGCCAGAAACTGCTCTCGAGTTTCCGCAAACTGGCCGCCACGCCAGGTATTTCGGCCAGCAAGGCGGGCGATGCAACGGCCGCACTGGCCAAAGCAACGAAGAAGATCAACGTCGAATACAGCGTGCCGTACCTGGCCCATGCGCCGATGGAACCGCTCAATTGCACGGTGAAAATCAGTCAGGACAAATGCGAGATCTGGACCGGCACCCAGTTTCAGACGCTGGATCAAATGATCGCCGGAAAAATTACCGGGCTCAAACCCGAGCAGGTGGAGATTCATACCGAGTTTCTCGGCGGCGGTTTTGGGCGCCGAGCCAATCCCACTTCCGATTTTGTCGCTGAGGCGGTGCAAGTCGCCAAGGCGGCGGGCGCGCCGGTGAAAACCGTGTGGTCCCGTGAGGACGATATTCGGGGCGGTTACTACCGTTCGATGTTCCTGCATCAGGCCAATATCGGGCTGGGTGCCGATGGTTTGCCGGTGGCCTGGAAGCATGTGCTGGTCGGGCAGTCGATCATGGCCGACACCTCGCTGGAGGCGAGCATGGTCAAGGGTGGCGTCGATAAGACCTCGGTCGAAGGCGTCGCCGATAGCCCTTACCTCGAAGACCTGGCCGATCACCAGGTGGAGCTGCACTCACCGAAAACCGGCATCGCCGTGTTGTGGTTGCGCTCGGTCGGGCACACTCACACGGCGTTTGTCATGGAATCGTTGATCGATGAATTGGCCGAGGCGGCCGGCAAAGATCCGGTGGAATACCGAAGAATCTTGCTCAAGAACCACCCGCGGCACTTGGGCGTGCTCAATCTGGCGGTCGAGAAAGCCAATTGGGGCGCACCCTTGCCCGACGGTCACGCGGTGGGCGTGGCGGTACACGAGTCGTTTGGCAGCTATGTGGCGCAGGTCGCCGAAGTGTCCCAGGAGAATCTGAAAATCCACGTACACCGGGTGGTGTGCGCCGTGGATTGCGGAATTGCGGTCAACCCGCAGAGCATCGCCGCGCAGATGGAATCGTGCATCACCTTCGGCCTCAGCTTCGCTTTGCACAGCAAACTGACCTTAAGGGGCGGGCAGGTGGTGCAGTCCAATTTTCACGATTATAAGGTGCTGCGGCTGAACGAAATGCCGCTGGTCGAGGTGCATATCGTGCCGAGCAGCGACAAGCCTGGAGGCATCGGAGAGACCGGTGTTCCGCCTACCGCACCGGCGGTCGCCAACGCAGTATTTGCCCTGACCGGGCAGCGCTTGCGCGAGCTGCCGCTGCAACTGTCGGGGGTGTGAGATGAAACGACATCTGATGCTGGGCGCGGTGCTGTTGATCGGCCTGGCGGGCTACGCCGAGGACCTGTATGCGGACGACAAGGAAGCGATAAAGGCCTTCGATACGGTGCAGAAGGTTTTCCAGAGCCCGCGTTGCCAGAACTGTCATATTCCGGGCGATTCGCCGCTGCAATTCGATGCTGGAATTCCCCACGCCATGAACGTGGTGCGCGGGATGGACGGCAAGGGCGCGGCCGGTTTGCCGTGCGTGACGTGTCACGCCGAGTCCAATCCGCCGGCCAGTTACGGGCCGCATGCGCCACCGGGGGCACCGCACTGGAGCCTGCCGCCCGCGGCGCACAAAATGGCCTGGAACGCTCTGCCAGCCGATAAGTTATGCGCGATGATCAAGGACCGCGCCAGCAATGGCGACCGTGATTTCGCCGCACTGATCAAGCATGTCAGCGACGACAAGTTGGTGCTGTGGGGCTGGAATCCCGGCGAGGGCCGGGCGCCGGTGCCGGTACCTCACGACGTCTTCGTCACGCAATTCAAGCTGTGGGCGGAGGCGGGAGGGCCGTGTCCGCGGGTGGGCAGTTGACCGGCGGTCCGTTAACACGGAGTCAATGCAGGTATGGTCGACTCTAAAGACCATGTCCGTTGAGGGAGTGAGTCATGCTAATCCCAGGCAAACCGGTCAAACCAGGTGTTGGGGCCGTTCCTTTACGTTCCCCGCAGGAAGAGCGCGAATGGCTGCGTGACCTGGCGCGCAAGGCCGAACAAGAACTGTCGGGCGTACAGATGGCAAGCATGGACGAGTTGACCTTGCTCCCCAACCGCCACGGTTTCACCACGCTGGCCGAACAAGGTCTGGACGCCTGTCAGCGACTGGAGAAACCGGCCACGTTATTGCTGTTCAACCTTGATGACTTCAAGCGAACGCACTACCTGTATGGCCGGGCCGCGAGCGACAAGGCGCTGAAAGTCTTCGCTGACGTGCTGCGCATCGCCCTTCGCGAAAACGATGTCATCGGTCGACTGGGCAGCGATAAGTTTGTCGCGTTGCTCACGGGTTCAGGCACGGTCGAACTCGCCGCCATCAAGGCCCGGCTCGAAGAAATACTCGCCGAGCGTAATGCCTCGGCCCATCGCGCCAACGACCTGCGCTTCAGTCTCGGCCAGATCGAATACGACCCCCTGAGTCACGGCTCAATCGAAGGGCTGTTGGCCGAGGCGGACGCATTCACTTGGCAAACAGCTGACTGATGTCCTTGAAGGCCTTGAATTCCAGCGCATTGCCGCACGGATCGAAGAGGAACATCGTCGCTTGCTCGCCCACCAGGCCCTGGAAGCGAATACCCGGTTCGATCACGAACGACGTGCCCAGCGCGGTCAGACGCTGCGCCAGGGCCTCCCACTCACTCATGCTYAAGACCACGCCGAAATGCGGAACAGGCACGTTATGGCCGTCCACGGCATTGGTGTGCGCGGCTTCCTGAGAGGCATTTTTCGGCGCTAGGTGAATCACCAGTTGATGGCCGAAAAAATTGAAATCGACCCAGTGATCGCTGGAGCGACCTTCTTCCAGACCGAACACCTCGCCATAAAAATTCCGTGCGGCGGTCAAGTCATACACTGGAATTGCCAAGTGAAAAGGGGACAGTTGCATAGGGCGGGCCTCGGAGGGTGGTAGGTGTGAAGCTGAGTTTAGCGCTGTGATTTTTGATTGAAAGACGATAGTTTTTGCGTCGAGAGCAAATTATTTCGATCAATAGAGGCCGTCATGCTGCGGGAACTGAAAACGTTCATTGCCGTCACTCGTTACGGCACCTTTGCTGCGGCCGGCATGCACATTGGCCTCACGCAGTCGGCGGTCAGCGCTCAAATGCGCAATCTGGAACAGGCGCTGGGCATCCGTCTGTTCGACCGCACCGGGCGTCAGGCGATACTCAACGCCGCAGGCCTGCGGGCATTGCCGATGGCCAAGGAGATGCTGGACACCTTCAGCCGCATGGCGATCAGTGATGACGTCAGCGAATATCGCGGTGAGTTGAAGATTGGCGCTGTGGCCACGGCTCAGACCGGATTGCTGCCCCAGGCGTTGTTGCGGTTGAGGCAGCAGGCGCCGTTGCTGGAGCCGAAACTGGTGCCGGGTGTTTCGCTGAACCTATTGAGTCAGGTGGACACCGGTGAGGTGGACTTGGCGATTCTCATCAAGCCGCCGTTCGAGCTGCCCAAGGAGTTGTCGGTTCAGGTCATTCGCCGGGAGCCGTTCGTGCTGATCGTGCCGATGGACCTTGAGGGCGATGACCCATTACAGATCCTCCGAACACATCCGCAGGTGCGCTATGACCGAAATTCGTTCGGCGGACGACTGGTGACGCGGTTTTTGCGTGAGCAGCAGATTGACGTGCAGGTGGCGCTGGAATTGGATGAGCTGGAAGCCATTGTGAAAATGGTCGAATGCGGGTTGGGCGTATCGCTGCTGCCCGAGGCGGGCTTGTGGCTGGAGTATGGGGCGAAGGTCAGGATCATCCCGTTGGGCGAGCTGACGTTTTACCGGGAAATAGTGTTGCTGCAGCGTTACAGCCAGCGCACACAGCCAATCCAGCAGCTGTTTGCCAATTGCCTCATCCAGCCTATTGGCTAAACAAAATCCCCCTGTGGGAGCGAGCCTGCTCGCGAAAGCGGTGGGTCAGTCAACATCGATATTGAAGGTCAGTCCGTCTTCGCGAGCAGGCTCGCTCCCACAATTGACCGTGTCGATCCAGGTAATTATTTCAGGCATAAAAAAACCCGCCAGAATCGGCGGGTTTTTTTTGGCTAGCTGAAGATTACTCTTCCAGGCTACCCATCGCAGTGGTGTTGAAGCCACCGTCCACGTACATGATTTCGCCGCTGATGCCGGACGCCAGGTCCGAGCACAGGAAGGCGCCGGCGTTGCCGACTTCGTCGATGGTGACGTTACGACGCAGCGGGGTTTGCGCTTCGTTGGCGGCCAGCATCTTGCGGAAGTTCTTGATGCCGGAAGCGGCGAGGGTGCGGATCGGGCCAGCCGATACGCAGTTGACGCGGGTGCCGTCCGGGCCCAGGGAGCCGGCCAGGTAACGTACGCCAGCTTCCAGCGAAGCCTTGGCCATGCCCATTACGTTGTAGTTGGGCATGGTGCGCTCGGCGCCCAGGTACGACAGGGTCAGCAGGCTGCCGTTGCGGCCTTTCATCATTTCGCGGCCGGCTTTGGCCAGGGCCACGAAGCTGTAGGCGCTGATGTCGTGAGCGATGCGGAAACCTTCACGGGTGGTGGCTTCGGTGAAGTCGCCGTCCAGTTGGTCGCCCGGGGCGAAGCCGACGGAGTGCACGATGCAATCCAGGCCGTCCCACTTCTTGCCCAGCTCAACGAAGACCTTGGCGATTTCTTCATCGCTGGCCACGTCGCACGGGAAGCACAGTTCAGGGCTGGAACCCCAGCTCTGTGCGAACTCTTCGACACGACCCTTGAGTTTGTCGTTCTGATAAGTGAAGGCAAGCTCAGCGCCCTCGCGATGCATGGCGGCAGCGATGCCGGATGCGATGGACAGCTTGCTGGCGACACCGACGATCAGTACGCGCTTACCGGCGAGAAAACCCATGTGTTGCTCCTCTCTTTCAGGTTATTACGCAGTGGCTGGTGCCAGGAAAGCGGCTTCCAGCAACTGCTGTGTATACGGATGTTGGGGGGCGGCAAAGATACTTTGCGCGTCTCCCTGTTCGACCACTTGGCCCTGCTTGACCACCATCAGCTGGTGGCTCAGCGCTTTGACGACAGCCAGGTCATGGCTGATAAACAAATACGTCAGGTTGTACTTGGTTTGCAGTGACCGCAGCAGCTCCACCACTTGGCGTTGTACGGTGCGGTCGAGGGCCGAGGTCGGCTCGTCCAGCAAAATCAACGCCGGTTTTAGCACTAATGCCCGGGCAATGGCGATTCTCTGTCGTTGCCCGCCGGAAAATTCGTGGGGGTAGCGGTTCCGGGTTTCCGGATCCAGACCTACCTCCTTGAGTGCCGCAATAATCGCTTGTTCCTGTTCCGCTTCGGTGCCCATTTTGTGGATCCGCAGGCCTTCGCCAACAATCTGGCTCACGCACATCCGTGGGCTCAGGCTGCCAAACGGGTCCTGAAACACCACCTGCATCTCTCGCCGCAACGGCCGAACCTCGTTCTGCGTCAGGCAGTCTAGCTGCTTGCCTTCAAAACGGATCGCGCCCTTGCTGCCGATCAGCCGCAAAATCGCCAGGCCGAGCGTCGATTTGCCAGAACCGCTTTCACCGACAATCCCCAAGGTCTGCCCCTGCGGCAGGCTGAAATTGATGCCGTCCACCGCTTTGATGTGGTCAACGGTCTTTTTCAGCAGGCCTTTCTTGATCGGGAACCAGACTTTCAGGTCCTCGACTTGCAGCAATGGCGGCCCGATAACATTGGTCGCCGGCTTGCCGCTGGGCTCCGCTGCCAGCAATTCCCGAGTGTACGGATGCTGCGGCGCACGGAACAGTTCCTCGCACGATGCCTGTTCGACGATGCAACCGCGCTGCAWGACACATACGCGGTGCGCAATTCTTCGCACAAGGTTCAAATCGTGGCTGATCAGCAGCAGCGACATGTCCAAACGGGTCTGTAATTCTTTGAGCAATTCGAGGATTTTCAGCTGAACGGTCACGTCCAGCGCCGTGGTCGGTTCGTCGGCGATCAGCAATTCTGGCTCATTGGCCAGGGCCATGGCGATCATGACCCGCTGACGCTGACCACCAGACAATTCGTGGGGCAGCGCTTTCAGACGCTTTTCCGGCTCGGGAATGCCGACCATCTCCAGCAATTCCAGTGTGCGTTTGGTCGCCACTTTTCCAATCAGGCCTTTGTGGATGCCCAACACTTCGTTGATCTGCTTTTCGATGGAGTGCAGCGGGTTGAGGGAAGTCATCGGCTCCTGGAAGATCATCGCGATCCGGTTGCCGCGGATGTGGCGGATGGACCTCTCTCTCATGTCCAGCAGGTTTTTCCCGGCATACTCGATGGTACCGGTCGGATGCCGGGCGATCGGGTAGGGCAGCAGTCTCAGGATCGAGTGAGCGGTGACCGACTTGCCCGAACCGCTTTCACCGACCAGCGCCAAAGTTTCTCCGCGGCGGATATCAAAACTCACGCCTTCGACCACCCGTTGCACGCGCTCGCCGACGCCAAACTCGACGGACAGGTCGCGCACTTCGATCAGATTGTCC
>NZ_JBFUKU010000038.1:0-29587 GCF_056400685.1 Pseudomonas sp. P5_A12
AAAACGACGCCTGACCCGATTCAAAATGTGGGAGCGAGCGAGCCTGCTCGCGATAGCGCCAGCACATCCAGCATCAATGTGACTGAAAGACCGCTATCGCGAGCAGGCTCGCTCCCACATTTTGAATCGGGTCAGGCGTCGTTTTCGTGGGTTAGCTCAAGGACGCGGTCGACCATTTTGTTTATTCCGGAAGCAGCCTCACTGATCGATTGCGCCAGCATGTACGCCGGTGTACTCACCAGCTTGCGGGCCCGGTCTTCGACGATTTCGGTCACGGCGCAATCGGTGTGGGTCGCGCCCATTTTGTTCATGGCTGCCGCAGTCTCGGCGTCGTTGCCGATGGTGCAGTTCACCCCCGGGCCATAGATCTTCGCCGCCAGCGCCGGCGAGATGCACATCAAGCCGACTGGCTTCCCCGCTTCGGCGAAGGCTTCGGTCAGCGCCAGGACGTCCGGTTGCACGGTGCAGCCCGCGCCTTCGATGGCGAAGTTCGACAGGTTCTTCGCTGAGCCAAATCCACCGGGAACGATCAGTGCGTCGAAGTCGTCGACATCGGCCTCGCAAATATCCTTGATGTTGCCCCGGGCGATCCGCGCCGATTCCACCAATACATTGCGCGACTCGGGCATTTCCTCGCCGGTCAGGTGGTTGATCACATGCAATTGCGCGATGTTCGGGGCAAAGCACTGCACCTGAGCGCCACGCTGGTCCAGTCTCAGCAGGGTAATCACGCTTTCGTGGATCTCGGCGCCGTCGTACACGCCACAGCCGGAAAGGATCACTGCAATTTTTTTGCTCATGGGTTGTTCTCCAGATTCATGGCGTTAAATGTCCACTAATTTGACGCTCGTTGCCATAGGGTAAATTCGCGGTTACACCTAGCATCAGTCCTCAAGATTCCGATCAGGGCGCGTCATGGACTTCATTCTGTATGCAGTGCCGTTTTTCTTCGTGCTGATTGCCGTGGAGTTGCTGGCCGACCGTTGGCGCGGGGTCAGCAACTATCGTGTAGCCGATGCGATCAACAGCATGAGCACCGGTGTGCTGTCGACCACCACGGGCCTGTTGACCAAAGGAGTAGGGCTGGTGACCTATGCGTTTGCCCTTGAGCATTTGACGCTATTCGAGCTATCGGCCGATAGCGTTTGGGTCTGGGTATTTGCCTTTGTCCTTTACGACTTCTGCTACTACTGGCTGCACCGTATGGGCCATGAACGCAATATTTTCTGGGCCGCACACTCGGTGCATCATCAGAGCGAGGAATACAACCTGTCCACGGCGTTGCGCCAGACCAGCACCGGCTTCCTGCTGAGCTGGATTTTCTACCTGCCGATGGCCGTGCTCGGGGTGCCGCTGCTGGTGTTCGTCAGCGTGGCGGCGCTGAATCTGCTGTATCAATTCTGGGTGCATACCAGGCACATCCCCAAGCTCGGCTGGTTCGAATGGTTCTTCGTGACGCCGTCCAATCATCGGGCTCACCATGCGCAGAATGCTCTCTACATGGATCGCAACTACGGTGGGGTGTTCATTGTTTGGGATCGTCTATTTGGCTCGTTTCAAGAAGAATACGACAACGAACCGGTGATTTTCGGCGTGACCACGCCGTTGGCGAGCTGGAATCCGCTGTGGGCCAACGTGCAGTTCTATGCGCAGTTGTGGGATGACGCGCGGCGTGCCCAGAGCAAGTGGGACAAGCTGCGGATCTGGTTTATGCGCACCGGTTGGCGTCCGGCGGATGTGGCGGCCAGGTTTCCGTCGAGCAAGCCTGACTTGAGCCTGTTCCGTAAATTCGAGGTGCCGCTGGACAGCCGTCAGCAGCTGTATGTTGTGTCGCAGTTTTGCGCCTACATCGCGCTGGGCAGCTACTTGATGAACCTGGAGCGGGGCTTGCCAACTGCCGCGTTGGTACTTGGCTGGGGTGCGGTGGCGCTGGGGTTGTTTAGTTTGGGCGTGGTCCTGGAGAATCGCCCGTGGGCGTTGAAGCTGGAGCTGCTGCGGCTGGCATCGAATGTGCCGCTGGTGTGGCTGGCGCCTATGGTCGGGCTGTGGCCGGCTGGCGCGGTGGGCTGGGTCGGCCTGCTCAGTTACAGCCTGTTCAGTGTCATCGGTCTCTACTGCTGCAGAAACCGCTTCACTCGCCTGGCGTCTTAGGCGCTTCGACATTGACCCGTGCTGCTTTCAGGGCTTGCTCGTCAGCGTAGACTTTCTTCGCCAGGCGGGCATTCTTGAAACGTCGACGCGCCCACAGGCCCAGGCCCAGTACCAACAAGGCGCCGAGCACCCACAGTTCGTACTTCTTGACGCTGCCGAGCATACCCTCCAGCACGGCGCCAAAATGATAAGCCGCCGCTGCCAGTGCGGTCGCCCAGATCGCCGCACCAATCCCGTTCAGCAGCAGATAACGTCCCGGTGGATATCCCGACAGGCCAATGGCCACCGGCATCACCGTGCGCAAACCGTAGACAAAACGGAAGCTGAGCACCCAGATGTCCGGGTGCCTGCGAATGTGCTCCAGCGCCCGATCACCCATCATCTGCCAGCGCGGCTTGCGCGCCAGCAATTTGCGACCGTGCTTGCGCCCCATGAAGTACCACAGCTGATCACCGGCATAACTGCCGAAGAACGCCACGACCACCACCCAATTGATGTCCATGTATCCGCGGAACGCGAGGAAGCCGGCGAGCACAAGGATGGTTTCGCCTTCGAAGAACGTGCCGAGAAACAGGGCAAAGTAGCCAAAGTCGTGCAGAAATTGTTGGAGCATTGTCTGGATGCTGGCGAARTGAACGCGCAGCCTAACCTGCCGTGCACATTCATGAAAGTGTCCAAATGTGTCTCGACGTGAACATTTCCTACAAGGACAATGGAATGCGACTACCTGTCACAGGGTGCACATAACTGTAATGCGTTAGTCATAATGATCGCTTATAACTGTCACGCTCGCCCGCCAGCGCGAGTTCAGGAGTCTGCCGTGAGCTTTACCCCCGCCAACCGTCTGTTTCCCGCCACCCGCCTGCGCCGCAACCGTCGTGATGAATTTTCGCGTCGACTGGTCCGTGAGAACGTTCTGAGCGTTGATGACCTGATTCTGCCAGTGTTCGTCCTGGACGGTGAAAACCGTCGCGAGGCGGTGGCCTCGATGCCGGGCGTCGAACGCCTGACCATCGATCTGTTGCTGGAAGAAGCCGCGAAGTGGGTTGAGCTGGGGATTCCGGCGTTGGCGCTGTTCCCGGTCACGCCACCCGAGCTCAAGACACTGGATGCCGCCGAAGCCTGGAACCCGAACGGTATTGCCCAGCGCGCCACTCGGGCTTTACGCGCACAGTTCCCGGAACTGGGGGTAATCACCGATGTTGCGCTGGATCCGTTTACCACCCACGGTCAGGACGGCATCATCGACGAAGACGGCTACGTGCAGAACGACATTACCGTTGATGCACTGGTCAGGCAGGCCCTGTCCCATGCCGAAGCTGGCGCGCAGGTGGTGGCCCCGTCTGACATGATGGACGGTCGCATCCAGGCCATCCGCGAAGCCCTGGAGCTTGCTGATCACGTCAACGTGCGGATCATGGCCTATTCGGCAAAATACGCCAGCGCCTACTATGGCCCGTTCCGCGACGCGGTCGGTTCGGCGCTGAACCTGGGCAAGGCCAACAAGGCCAGTTATCAGATGGACCCGGCCAACAGCAACGAAGCCCTGCACGAAGTGGCGGCAGACTTGTCAGAAGGCGCGGACATGGTCATGGTCAAGCCAGGCATGCCGTATCTGGACATCCTTTACCGGGTCAAAGAAGAATTCAAAGTGCCGACGTTTGTTTATCAAGTCAGCGGCGAGTACGCCATGCACATGGCGGCAATCCAGAATGGCTGGTTGAGCGAAGGGGTTATTCTCGAATCCCTGACCGCTTTTAAACGAGCAGGCGCCGATGGCATCCTGACTTACTTTGCCGTCCGTGCCGCTCAACTGTTACGAGAGCAAAAATAGCCCTCCCAGGAACATTCCATGAATACCGAAGTACTCACTGAAGTTGCTGTAAAAGAGGCTCAACCTGTGGTCGARCAAATCGCCGAAACCCCGCCGGAGCTGGAGCCCGCTCCGCCCGCGGTGGTGGCCGAGCCCGTAGCAACGGTGCCGGCGATTGCCATTCCCGGACTGGATGACAGCAGCCTGTACATCCATCGCGAGCTCTCGCAACTGCAGTTCAACATCCGCGTGCTGGAACAGGCGCTCGATGTGTCCTACCCCTTGCTGGAGCGGCTGAAGTTTCTGCTGATCTTCTCCAGCAACCTGGACGAGTTCTTCGAAATTCGTGTGGCCGGCCTGAAGAAGCAGATCACCTTCGCCCGCGAACAAGCCGGCGCCGATGGTCTGCAACCGCATCAGGCCCTGGCCCGCATCAGCGAACTGGTGCACGGTCATGTTGACCGCCAGTACGCGATCCTCAACGACATTCTGTTGCCGGAGCTGGAAAAACATCAGGTCCGCTTTATCCGTCGTCGTCACTGGACCACCAAACTCAAGACCTGGGTTCGCCGTTATTTCCGCGACGAGATCGCGCCGATCATCACCCCGATCGGTCTCGACCCGACGCACCCGTTCCCGTTGCTGGTGAACAAGAGCCTGAACTTCATCGTCGAGCTTGAAGGCATCGACGCCTTCGGTCGCGATTCCGGTCTGGCAATTATCCCGGCACCGCGACTGCTGCCGCGAGTCATCAAGGTGCCGGAAGAAGTTGGCGGCGCCGGCGACAACTATGTGTTCCTGTCGTCGATGATCCACGCCCACGCCGATGACCTGTTCCAGGGCATGAAGGTCAAGGGCTGCTACCAGTTCCGGCTGACCCGTAACGCCGACCTGGCGCTGGATTCCGAGGACGTCGAAGACCTGGCCCGCGCGCTGCGCGGCGAACTGTTCTCCCGTCGCTACGGTGACGCGGTGCGTCTGGAAGTGGCTGACACCTGCCCGAAACACCTGTCTGACTACCTGCTCAAGCAATTCAACCTTAGCGAGTCCGAGCTGTATCAGGTCAACGGCCCGGTGAACCTGACGCGTCTGTTCAGCATCACCGGCCTGGACAGCCAGCGCGAGTTGCAATACCTGCCATTCACGCCGCAGATCCCGAAACTGCTGCAAAACAGCGAGAATATTTTCAGCGTGATCAGCAAGCAGGACATTCTGCTGCTGCACCCGTTCGAATCGTTTACCCCGGTAGTCGACCTGCTGCGTCAGGCCGCCAAAGACCCGCACGTGCTGGCTGTGCGTCAGACCCTGTACCGTTCTGGCGCCAACTCGGAAATTGTCGATGCGCTGGTGGATGCGGCGCGTAACGGCAAAGAGGTCACGGCGGTGATCGAATTGCGGGCACGGTTCGACGAAGAGTCCAATCTGCAACTGGCCAGCCGCCTGCAAGCGGCCGGTGCGGTGGTGATCTACGGCGTGGTCGGCTTCAAGACCCACGCCAAGATGATGCTGATTCTGCGTCGCGAGGCGGGCGAAATTGTTCGTTACGCACACTTGGGCACGGGCAACTATCACGCCGGCAACGCTCGCCTCTACACCGACTACAGTCTGCTGACCTCCGACGACGCCTTGTGCGAAGACGTCGGCAAACTGTTCAGCCAATTGATCGGCATGGGTAAAACCCTGCGCATGAAGAAGCTGTTGCATGCGCCGTTCACGCTGAAGAAGGGCATGCTGGACATGATTGCCCGGGAGACCCAATTCGCCCTCGACGGCAAACCGGCGCATATCATTGCCAAGTTCAACTCGCTGACCGATCCCAAGATCATCCGCGCGCTGTACAAGGCCAGTCAGTCCGGGGTGCGTATCGACCTGATCGTGCGCGGCATGTGCTGCCTGCGTCCGGGCATCGCCGGGGTTTCGCACAACATCCACGTGCGTTCGATCATCGGTCGCTTCCTGGAACACACCCGAGTCTTCTACTTCCTCAATGGCGGCGACGAACAGATGTTCCTCTCCAGTGCCGACTGGATGGAACGCAACCTCGACAAGCGCGTCGAGACCTGCTTCCCGGTAGAAGGTCGCAAGCTGATTGTGCGGGTCAAAAAAGAGCTGGAGCTGTACCTCACCGATAACACACACAGCTGGAGCCTGCAGTCGGACGGTCGTTACGTCCGTAACACACCGACCGGCAACCAGAACCCGCGCAGTGCCCAAGCGACATTGCTGGAGCGTTTGGGCAGTCCGATCCTCGCCGTTCGGTAACACTCCCACAGGGGGTTGTGTCGCTTGCTAAATCGCGGGCACAAAAAAGGCGATCCATTGGATCGCCCTTTTTTATTTTCAGCGGGTTTTCAGCGAGCGCTCAGGACAATGTCGACTCGGGTGAGCCATTCCGCTTCGATGGCGAAGTCGGCCTGGGTCAATTGGTTGTCGTCCAGCCATTTCTCCGGGAACAGTACTTCCAGGCTGTTGCCATTGGCGCGCAGTTCGACCTGAGGCATTTGCTGGGTACCGCGGATGTGATGGAACAGGATCGCAAAGCGCAGCAATACGCACAGACGAATCAGCTTGATGCCGTCATCGCCGAACTCGGCGAATTTGTCCTTGGGAATGTTGCGTCGGTGACCACGTACCAGCAGGGCCAGCATTAGCTGGTCCTCGCGGGAGAACCCGGCCAGGTCCGAGTGTTCGATCAGGTAGGCGCCATGCTTGTGGTACTGATAGTGAGCAATGTCCAGGCCTACTTCGTGGACCTTGGCGGCCCAACCGAGCAGTTCACGCCAGACGCCGTCATCCAGCCCCCAGTCCTTGGCGACTTGATCGAAGGCATGCAGCGCCTTGCGTTCGACCCGCACCGCTTGTTCCTGATCGACGTGATAACGCTCCATCAGCGAGCTGAGCGTGCGTTCACGGACGTCTTCGTGGTGATGACGGCCCAAGAGGTCGTAGAGCACGCCTTCACGCAGGGCGCCTTCGCAGTGGTCCATGCGCTGGAGTTCCAGGGCGTCGAAAATCGCTTCGAGAATCGCCAGGCCCGCCGGGAAAATGGCCCGACGGTCGGGCTTGATGCCGTCGAAGTCGATTTTCTCTACGTCGCCAAGCTTGATCAGTTTGCGCTTGAGCCAGGCCAGGCCTTCGGCATTCACCTCGCCAGTGCCATGGCCGCCGGCCTTCAGCGCCAGGCCAATGGCGCGGATGGTGCCAGAGGAGCCGATGGCTTCATCCCAGGTCAGGCGGTGCAGGGCATGCTCGATGCTCATGATCTCCAGCCGTGCCGCGGTGTACGCCTGGGCGTAGCGGGCCGGGGTGATCTTGCCGTCCTTGAAATAACGCTGGGTGTAGCTGACGCAGCCCATTTGCAGGCTTTCGCGCAGCAGCGGCTCAAAGCGCTGGCCGATGATGAATTCGGTACTGCCGCCGCCGATGTCGGCCACCAGGCGTTTGCCCGGGGTGTCGGCGAGGGTGTGGGACACGCCGAGGTAGATCAGGCGTGCTTCTTCGCGGCCGGAGATGACTTCTACCGGGTGGCCGAGGATGTCTTCGGCGCGGTGGATGAATTCGGCGCGGTTACGGGCCTCACGCAGGGCGTTGGTGCCGACGATGCGCACGGCGCCTGTGGGCATACCGTTGATCAGTTGGGCAAAACGCTTGAGGCAGTCGAGCCCGCGTTGCATGGATTCTTCGTTGAGATGGCGCTCTTCGTCGATGCCTGCGGCCAGCTGAACCTTCTCCCCGAGACGCTCGAGAATGCGGATCTCGCCGTTCTGGGCCTTGGCCACGACCATGTGAAAGCTGTTGGAGCCCAGGTCGATTGCGGCGATCAGGGACAGATTCTTGGCTTGGGATTGCGGCATGGTCAGGGGGTCTCGGTCGATAACCTCGACATCCTGCCACGATCAAAGGCTGGCGCCAACGCGCAGTGTTCAAAGCTGATCGTTCCCATGCTCCGCGTGGGAATGCAGCCCGGGACGCTCTGCGTCCCAAAAGCGGACGCGGAGCGACCGTCGAGGCATTCCCACGCGGAGCATGGGAACGATCAGGTGGTGTGTTCAACCGTGCCAATGAAATTCGCCAGCTCAGCCGTCTGCGGATTGGCGAACAGCACTTTCGGATCCCCCACCTCATGCACCTTGCCCTGATGCATGAACACCAACTTATCCCCAACCTCCCGGGCAAAGCGCATTTCGTGGGTGACCATGATCAGCGTCATCCCGTCCCTGGCCAGTTGTCGGACCACACTCAACACTTCATTGACCAGCTCCGGGTCCAGCGCCGAGGTAATCTCATCGCACAGCAACACCTTGGGCGACATGGCCAGCGCCCGGGCAATGGCCACCCGCTGTTGTTGCCCGCCGGACAGCCGGTCGGGGAAGGCGTCAAACTTTTCCCCGAGTCCTACGCGCTCCAGCATCTCCCTCGCCAGTTCGGCCGCTTTGGCTTTCGGTACTTTCTGCACCACTTGCGGCGCGAGCATGACGTTCTCGCCAACGGTCAGGTGCGGGAACAAGTTGAACTGCTGGAACACCATGCCGACTTTCTGCCGCAGGCTGCGCAAGTCTGCGCGGGCGGCGTCGAGGTATTCGCCGTCCACTTCGATCACGCCGTCGTTGATCGACTCCAGGCCATTGAGCGTGCGCAATAACGTGGATTTGCCCGAGCCGCTACGACCGATGATCGCCACCACCTGGCCTTCCTCGACGCTCAAGTCGATGCCTTTGAGCACATGGTGATCGCCGTAATATTTATGCAGGGCGGAAATTCTAAGCAGAGGCATGCAGTCTCCTTTCCAGGTAGCGCGCGCTGAGGGACAAGGGGTAGCAGAGCAGGAAGTAACCGAGGGCAACCAGTCCATACACCATGAAGGGTTCGAAGGTGGCGTTGGCAAGCATGCCGCCGGTCTTGGTCAGTTCGGTGAAACCAATGATGGAAGTCACGGCGGTGCCTTTGACCACTTGCACCGAAAAGCCCACGGTCGGCGCCACGGCGATCCGCAGCGCTTGCGGCAGGATCACGTAACGCAGTTGCTCCAGTGGATTGAGCGCCAGGCTTGATGACGCTTCCCACTGGCCGTTGGGGATCGATTCGACGCAACCGCGCCAGATCTCCGCCAGATACGCGCTGGTAAACAGCGTCAAGGCCACCGCAGCAGCCATCCACGGCGAAATATCCATGCCGGCCAGCGCCACGCCGAAGAACACCAGAAACAGCTGCATCAACAGCGGCGTGCCCTGGAACAGTTCGATGTAAGTGCGAGCAACGCTGCGCGGCAGGGATTTTTTCGAAATGCGCATGACCAGGATCAGCAAGCCGAGCAACCCGCCGCCGATAAACGCCACCAACGACAGCGCCAGGGTCCATTGCAGGCCCGTGAGCAAGTTGCGCACGACGTCCCAAAAGGTGAAATCACTCATTGGCTGCTCCTGGCGATATACCGGCGACCGATCCAGTTCAGCAATTGGCGGATCAACAGCGCCATGCACAGGTACAGCAGGGTAGTCAGGGCATAGGTTTCAAAGGCACGGAAGTTGCGCGATTGAATGAAGTTGGCGGCGAAACTCAGTTCTTCGGTGGCTATCTGCGAGCAGACGGCGGAACCCAGCATGACGATGATGATCTGGCTGCTTAACGCCGGCCAGACTTTGCCCAGGGCCGGCAGCATGACCACATGGCGGAACGCTTCGAAGCGGTTCATTGCCAAGGCGGCTGCGGCTTCGAGCTGCCCCCGGGGAATCGCCTGGATGCCGGCTCGAATGATCTCGGTGGAATAGGCGCCGAGGTTGATCACCATCGCCAGCACGGCGGCCTGCCATTCGGAAATCTGCACGCCCAGGGAGGGCAAGCCGAAGAAGATGAAAAACAACTGCACCAGAAACGGTGTGTTGCGGATCAGCTCGACGTAAACCCCGAAAATCGCCGAGAACGGTCGAATGTTCCACGCCCGTACCAGCGCCCCGACGATGCCCAGGCCCACGCCAAGCAATGCACCGATAGCCGTCAGCTCAAGGGTGAAGAGCGCACCGTGCAGCAACAGGTCGGTGTTTTGCACCACCGGCAGAAAGTCGAACTGATAAGCCATGCTCAGTCTCCTTGGCGAAAGTCAGAGACCGGCCGGCAACGGTTCTTTCAGCCAGGTTTGGGAATTTTTCTCCAGCGCACCGTCAGTCTTGGCGGTGGCGAGGATCTGGTTGACCTTGCCCAACAGCGCGGGCTCGTTCTTGTTCACGCCAACGTAGACCGGCGAATCCTTGAGCTTCACTTTCAGCGCGGGTACACGCTTCGGGTTTTTTTCGCTGATCGCCACCATCACCACGTTGCCGCTGGCGATCAGGTCAACCTGGCCGGCGAGGTAGGCGGCAATGGTCGAGTTGTTGTCTTCGAAGCGTTTGATGGTCACGCCTTCGGGGGCCACCTTGGTCAGCTCGATGTCTTCGATGGCGCCACGGGTGACGCTGATGGTTTTGCCCTTGAGATCGTCCAGGCTTTTGATGTCGGCGTCCGGCGGGCCGAACACCGCGAGGTAGAAGGGTGCATAGGCGCTGGAGAAGTCGATGACCTTCTCGCGCTCGGGGTTCTTGCCGAGGCTGGAGATCACCAGATCCACCTTGCCGGTGGTCAGGAACGGGATGCGGTTGGTGCTGTTGACCGGGGTCAGTTCGAGGTTGACCTTGAGCTGATCAGCCAGCAGTTTCGCGGTATCGATGTCCAGGCCGCGCGGTTTCATGTCCGGGCCGACCGAACCGAAGGGCGGGAAGTCCTGCGGTACGGCGACTTTGAGAACGCCGCGTTTAACCACATCCTCCAGACCGTCGGCGTGGGCGGGCGCCTGGCTCAGCATCAGGCTGGCAAACAGGGCGGCAAGGAGGGCGCTGTAACGCTGGGTCATGGCAAATCTCCGGATCGGCGAGAAGTAAATTCTGCGGATCGACAGAGCACGGGCCATGCCAAGAGTGGATTTTGGGGTGCGCAGGCCACGGGTTTACTGGCGTTGCTCGGTCTTACTGGTCTGAACAGTCAGGTCGTGTTTCGCACCCCGATAGCGCATCGCCTGAAACGACCGAACCCCCATGGGGCACGACTTGCCGGGCGCTGCGATTAGCTTTACAACTGAGCGCTCTTTGGCCTGGTTCGTCGGAAAAACCATGAATTCGCTCTCCCGCGCCGTTCCAGAAGTGGCACTGCAAGCCATTCGTAAACTGATCACCGAGCAAGGATTCGGGCCGGGCGATGCCTTGCCCTCGCAACGGGACTTGGCGGTGCAGTTGGGGGTCAGTCGAGCGTCATTGCGTGAGGCGTTATCGTCGCTGAGTGCGCTGGGGGTGATCAGTATCCAGCCAGGCAAAGGCGTATTCGTGCAGTCGCCGGTGGACTTTCCGCGTGGCGAGCCCGCTGTGAGCTGGCCGTTCGCGGCCCAGGCTTCGCCGCTGGATATTTTCCAGTTGCGTTATGCCCTGGAGGGTTTTGCCGCCGGGTTGGCGGCGGTGACCCTGAGCACTCAAGAGCTCGATGCACTGGAAGACAACGTCACTGCCATGCGCAATGAATTGAAGTCCGGCGACTTCGAGACGGCGGCGCGGCTGGATTTCGAGTTTCACCGGCGCATCCTGCTGGCCAGCGGGAATCAAGCGATGCTGAGCATCCTCACCGCCACCGCCGAGATTTTTCTGGAGAGCCAGAAGCTACCGTTCATCCGGGCGGAGCGGGCCATGGAAACGTGGCAGGAACACCGAAAAATCCTCCGCGCGCTGGCCCGGCGGGCCTCCGGCGCTGCACAGAAAGCTATGCACGAACATGTACGAAACGCAGCGCTGCGTACAGGTATTGCCTTCGTTGCTCCCGCCACCTCATGACTTGAGCTATACCCAAACTCATGGATCACCATAGCGAGACTCAATCATCTGCACCTTCCTGAACGAAGGAAGGGCGGCTATGATGGGCCACGTTTTTTTGCTTACAACCTGGAGACTTCCATGAGCAGCGATCTTATCAAACACGTTAGCGACGCTAGCTTCGAGGCCGACGTACTCAAGGCCGAAGGCGCTGTACTGGTCGACTACTGGGCTGAATGGTGCGGCCCTTGCAAAATGATCGCTCCTGTTCTGGACGAAATTGCTGAAACCTACAAAGGCAAGCTGACCGTTGCCAAACTGAACATCGACGAAAACCAGGAAACACCGGCCAAGCATGGCGTGCGTGGTATCCCGACGCTGATGCTGTTCAAGAACGGCAACGTTGAAGCGACCAAGGTCGGCGCACTGTCCAAGTCGCAGCTGGCTGCGTTCCTCGACGCCAACATCTAAGCGTTGATTAAAGCGTCATCAAAAAGGCCCCGCACATTGCGGGGCTTTTTCGTTATTCAGGGCTAGACGCTCCGAAACTCAGGTGTTACATTCGGCCCCGCACTGGTTTCTCCATTGCCCCCTGCTAGCCGTCGCCGACGCACTCCTTTTCGAATAAGTACGCGATCCTGTCGCCTTCTCTGCGGCGCGGCCTCATTAAGCCAAAAGCTTAATTTCCCCCCTCCATAAATGATTACGTCATTCCTATATGAATCTGACTGAACTCAAGCAAAAGCCGATTACCGAACTGCTCGAATTGGCCGAACAGATGGGCATAGAAAATATGGCCCGTTCGCGCAAGCAGGACGTGATTTTCTCCCTGCTCAAAAAGCACGCTAAAAGCGGCGAGGAAATCTCCGGTGATGGCGTGCTGGAGATTCTCCAGGACGGTTTCGGCTTCCTGCGCTCCGCTGACGCTTCCTATCTGGCCGGCCCGGACGATATCTACGTCTCGCCGAGCCAGATCCGTCGCTTTAACTTGCGCACCGGTGACACCATCGTTGGCAAGATCCGCCCTCCAAAGGAAGGCGAGCGTTATTTCGCGCTGCTCAAGGTTGATACGATCAACTACGATCGTCCCGAGAACGCGAAAAACAAGATTCTCTTCGAGAACCTGACCCCGCTGTTCCCGACTGTGCGCATGAAGATGGAAGCCGGTAACGGTTCCACCGAAGACTTGACCGGTCGTGTCATCGACCTGTGCGCCCCGATTGGCAAAGGCCAGCGCGGTCTGATCGTTGCACCGCCGAAAGCCGGTAAAACCATCATGCTGCAGAACATTGCAGCGAACATCGCACGTAACAACCCGGAAGTTCATCTGATCGTCTTGCTGATCGACGAGCGTCCGGAAGAAGTGACCGAAATGCAGCGCACCGTGCGCGGCGAAGTGGTTGCCTCGACGTTCGACGAGCCGCCAACCCGCCACGTGCAGGTTGCCGAAATGGTGATCGAGAAGGCCAAGCGCTTGGTCGAACACAAGAAAGACGTGGTGATCCTGCTCGACTCCATCACCCGTCTGGCTCGCGCCTACAACACCGTGATCCCGAGCTCCGGCAAGGTACTGACCGGTGGTGTCGATGCCCACGCCCTGGAGAAACCGAAACGTTTCTTCGGCGCCGCGCGGAACATCGAGGAAGGCGGTTCGCTGACCATCATCGCTACCGCGCTGGTTGAAACCGGCTCGAAGATGGACGAAGTGATCTACGAAGAATTCAAAGGCACCGGCAACATGGAACTGCCTCTGGATCGTCGTATCGCTGAAAAACGCGTCTTCCCGGCCATCAACATCAACCGTTCCGGCACGCGCCGCGAAGAGTTGCTGACTGCTGACGACGAGTTGCAGCGCATGTGGATCCTGCGCAAGCTGCTGCATCCGATGGACGAGATCGCTGCCATCGAGTTCCTGGTCGACAAGTTGAAAACGACCAAGACCAACGATGAGTTCTTCCTGTCGATGAAACGCAAGTAAGTTGAACAGGCCAAAAAGCCGGGGAAACCCGGCTTTTTGCTATCTGATTTTTGATCAATCGGCAGTTCGTGGTTCTGAATAGAGGGGTTCGGCGCTAAACTGCCACCCCCGAACGGCACGGCCAACACGAGGCTCACGCATGCAGTATCGCGACTTGCGCGACTTTATCAGCGGCCTGGAAAAGCGCGGCGAACTCAAGCGCATCCAGGTTCCGGTGTCCCCAGTGCTCGAAATGACCGAGGTCTGCGACCGCACCCTGCGTGCCAAAGGTCCAGCGCTGCTTTTCGAAAAGCCCACGGGTTATGACATTCCGGTGCTCGGCAACCTGTTCGGCACCCCTGAGCGCGTGGCGCTGGGCATGGGCGCCGAGGCGGTCAGTGAGCTGCGCGAGATCGGCAAGCTGCTGGCCTTCCTCAAAGAGCCCGAGCCTCCGAAGGGCTTGAAAGACGCCTGGTCGAAGTTGCCGATCTTCCGCAAGATCATCGCCATGGCGCCGAAAGTCGTCAAAGATGCGGTGTGCCAGGAAGTGGTCATCGAAGGCGACGATGTCGATCTGGCGATGCTCCCTGTGCAAACCTGCTGGCCGGGTGATGTCGGTCCGCTGATCACCTGGGGCCTGACCGTCACCAAAGGTCCGAACAAGGACCGCCAGAACCTCGGCATCTACCGTCAGCAAGTGATTGGCCGCAACAAGGTCATCATGCGCTGGTTGAGTCACCGTGGCGGTGCGCTGGATTACCGCGAGTGGTGTGAGAAGCATCCTGGCCAGCCATTCCCGGTGTCCGTGGCGTTGGGCGCTGACCCGGCGACCATCCTCGGTGCCGTGACGCCGGTACCGGACAGTCTTTCCGAATACGCGTTTGCCGGTTTGCTGCGGGGCAATCGCACCGAGTTGGTGAAGTGCCGTGGCAATGACCTGCAAGTCCCGGCCACTGCCGAGATCATCCTTGAAGGCGTGATCCATCCCGGTGAGATGGCCGACGAAGGTCCGTATGGCGACCACACCGGTTACTACAACGAAGTCGACAGCTTCCCGGTGTTCACCGTCGAGCGCATCACCCACCGGATCAAGCCGATCTACCACAGCACCTACACCGGCCGTCCACCGGATGAGCCGGCGATTCTCGGCGTGGCGCTGAACGAAGTGTTCGTGCCGATCCTGCAGAAGCAGTTCCCGGAAATCACCGACTTCTACCTGCCGCCGGAAGGCTGCTCGTACCGCATGGCCATCGTGACCATGAAGAAGTCGTATCCGGGCCACGCCAAGCGGGTAATGCTCGGTGTCTGGTCGTTTTTGCGACAGTTCATGTACACCAAGTTCGTTATCGTCACGGATGACGACATCAACGCGCGGGACTGGAACGACGTGATCTGGGCCATCACCACGCGCATGGACCCCAAGCGCGACACGGTGATGATCGACAACACGCCGATCGACTACCTCGACTTTGCCTCGCCGGTGTCCGGCCTGGGGTCGAAAATGGGGCTCGATGCCACGCATAAATGGCCGGGCGAAACCACTCGCGAGTGGGGCCGGGTGATCGTCAAGGACGACGCCGTGACCCAACGGATCGATGCCATCTGGAATCAGTTAGGAATAGATTGATGCGTGTAACCTTGCAGCCCTCCGGAGCAGTGCTTGAGATTCTGCCCGGCGAGCGGATTCTCGATGGTGCGCGGCGCCTGGGCTATGAATGCCCGCAAAGCTGCCGCAACGGCAATTGCCACGTGTGCGCGGCATTGCTGGTGGAAGGGCGGGTCGAACAAGCCGGTAATGTGCGCGACCATGGCGAGTTCTACACTTGCATAGCAGAGCCGCTGGAAGACTGCATCGTGCTGTGGGATGGCGTGCTCGCGCTGGGAGAACTGCCGGTGCGCAGCGTGTCGTGTCAGGTCATTGAATGCAGGGACGTTGGCGGCGACACCTGGCGCGTGCGTCTGCGCGCGCCGGCCGGTAAACCACCGCGTTATCACGCGGGCCAGTACCTGATGATCGAGCGCGAAAGCGGCGAGAAATCCGCGTTCTCCCTGGCGTCGGCACCCCATGGCGGGCGTGACCTGGAAATCCATGTGCTGGCGCGCGAAAGCAGTGCGCTAAACCTGATCAAACAGCTTCAGCGCAATCCGATGGTGCGGGTCGAACTGCCATTTGGCGATACGCATCTGGCGGAATTGCCGGACGGCCCGTTGGTGTTGATCGCCGCGGGCACCGGCATGGGCCAGATCCACAGCCTGATCGAACACTGCCGCGCCACGGGCTTCAAGTATCCGGTTCACCTGTACTGGGGCGTGCGCCGTCCTGAAGACTTTTACCAGATTGAGCATTGGGATGAATGGCTGAAACTGACCAATCTGTTCCTGCACAAGGTCGTCAGTGATCAGTGCGGTTGGGGAGGGCGGTGCGGGATGCTGCACGAGGCGGTGTGTGAGGATTTCCCTGATCTGAAACCCTTGCATGTCTACGCCAGCGGCTCACCGGCCATGGTCTACGGCACGCTGGATGCGTTGGTGGAAGCGGGGATGGATGCGCATCAAATGCGCGCTGACGTATTTGCCTACGCGCCGCGATCTTGATCCGCGATCTTGATCCGCAGTCTTATTCGATATAACTCCTCATATAGCCGATCGGTATTTATAAATTTATATAAATGCCGGTAGGTTATATCTCGTTAAGGCAATAATTTAATAACTGTGCCATGGCACCTAAATTGCCTTAAAACTTATGTGCCTTATTGTTACAGCGGTGCGTTCTATTAAGTAATTCATTATCCGCGGGGAGCTGAACGCTAATCGCCATGAGCGCCATTGAATCGGCTTTTTTGAATCCGGCTTACCCTCCGCGGCTCGACTTGGGTCCGCAGCTTACGCACGAGCAGTTGCTCGGCTCGATGCAGTCGACCATGGCGCGCCACAAGGGCGGGCCTGTCTGGTTGTTCGCTTACGGTTCATTGATCTGGCGTCCAGAGTGCACGGCGGTAGAGCGCGTTCGCGGTCGGGTGCATGGTTACCATCGCGGTTTGTACCTGTGGTCTCACGAGCATCGTGGCACACCGGAAATGCCTGGCCTGGTGTTTGGCCTGGATCGTGGCGGCTCTTGCAGCGGTTTTGCTTATCGCTTGCCCGAAGAACAACTTGAAGCTTCGCTTTACGCACTGTGGCAGCGCGAAATGCCGGTCCCCTCCTATCGCCCACACTGGCTCAATTGCCGTCTCGAAGACGGAAACCAGGTTCAGGCATTGGGATTTGTCCTGGAGCGGCACCTGCCCAGCTATGCCGGCAACTTGCCGGATCATGTGCTGAGCCAAGTGTTCGAAAGCGCTTGCGGGCGTTACGGCACCACTCGCGATTACGTCGAGCAGACCGCTCATGCCCTGCGTAGCCACGCCATGCCAGATCGAAATCTGGAGGCGCGGCTCAAACGATGCAAATCAAAATCCGATCAAGCGATCGCTGCTTCGCGGGTCTGACTGGCGGTTTGTTTGTGTCCCAGCGTTGGTGCCAGGAAGGCCATCGCCAGCAAACAAGCAGCGACTAACAGAATGAAACCGCCATCCCAGCCGAAGTAGTCCACGGTGTAACCCATCAGGGCACTGGCCGCGACTGAACCACCCAGATAACCGAACAGGCCGGTAAAGCCAGCCGCTGTGCCGGCGGCTTTCTTCGGCACCAGTTCCAGTGCTTGCAAGCCGACCAGCATCACCGGGCCGTAGATCAGGAAGCCGATCGCGAACAGTGAAATCATGTCGACCATCGGATTGCCCGGCGGATTCAGCCAGTAGACGATTGTCGCGACGGTCACCAATGCCATGAACACCATGCCGGTCAGGCCACGGTTGCCGCGGAAGATCTTGTCCGACATCCAGCCGCACAGCAGCGTGCCGGGAATGCCTGCCCACTCGTACAGGAAGTAAGCCCACGACGTCTTGTCGAAATCGAAGTGCTTGACCTCTTTGAGGTAGGTCGGCGCCCAATCCAGAATGCCGTAGCGCAGCAGGTAGACGAAGACGTTGGCCAGAGCGATGAACCAGAGCATTTTGTTGCGCAGCACGTATTTGACGAAGATGTCCTTGGCGCTGAATTCTTCTTCGTGGCTGGCGTCGTAGCCTTCCGGGTAATCGTTCTTGTACTTCTCAATGGGTGGCAGGCCCGTCGATTGCGGTGTATCGCGCATCACAATGAAGGCAAACACAGCTACCAGCAGTGCCACCGCGGCAGGTACGTAGAACTTGCTGTGCCAGTCGTTGAACCAGCCCATGCCGAGAATCGCCAGCGGGCCGATCAAACCACCTCCAACGTTATGCGCGGTGTTCCACACCGACACCACCTGACCGCGTTCTTTCTGCGACCACCAATGCACCATGGTCCGTCCGCTCGGAGGCCAGCCCATGCCCTGCGCCCAGCCGTTGATGAACAACAGGATGAACATCATGGTCACGCTGGACGTTGCCCAAGGTGCGAAACCGAACACGAACATGACTCCGGCGGAAACCACCAGGCCAAAAGGCAGGAAGTAACGCGGGTTGGAGCGGTCGGACACAATACCCATCAGAAACTTGGATAGACCATAGGCGATCGCAATTGCCGACATGGCCACTCCCAGCTGTCCCTTTGTGTAGCCTTGGGCAATCAGGTCCGGGAACGCCAGGGTGAAGTTCTTGCGCAGCAGGTAGTAACCCGCATACCCAATAAAAATCCCGGCGAAGATCTGCCAGCGAAGGCGTTTGTACGTGTCGTCTATTTTTTCTTCAGGCAAGGGAGCCTGATGTGCGGCAGGGCGAAAGAAAGCAAACATTCAAGAGCTCCAGATTTCTTGTTTTGACTGCGGATGCGAATGTTACAGTTTCGTTACCGAAAATAGCACCGGTTCGTATTAGCCAAAAAGTGGAAATATGGGCAATCGATTGTTCCTTTGTGAACATGTCGTACAGGAATAAGTGAAGGTCGGTGTGGGAAACGTCCTTCGCAGCTCTTGATGACGCATTGCGCTCCGGAGTAGGGCGGGGCTTTGGGAAATGTCCTGCGTTGGAATGGGAAGTTGTGGCGTTCTGTTTCAGGTTAATGAGCCTTAACCTTTTTGCTGGTGCCGGGTCCGGCATTTCAGTGGTGAAGGGGGATGAGATATGCGGTGGTTGGTGTTGGTGCTTTTGTGCGTTGCAACTGTCGGTGTGTGGGCCGGGGAGCTGTTACTGATTCCCGAAAACAATCCGAAGCCGATTTATCCCCGCGAGCTTTTCAGAAAAGGGATTACGGGTGAAGTCAGGGTCAGGTTCAC
Organism: Pseudomonas sp. P5_A12; assembly: GCF_056400685.1. Classification (NCBI taxonomy): domain Bacteria; kingdom Pseudomonadati; phylum Pseudomonadota; class Gammaproteobacteria; order Pseudomonadales; family Pseudomonadaceae; genus Pseudomonas; species Pseudomonas sp. P5_A12. The sequence goes on from NZ_JBFUKU010000038.1 coordinate 19,041, forward strand.
GGTGTATGCCGATGGTTCGGTCAACAAATTGAGCATTTTGCACAGCGACCATCCTGAACTGGCCGAAGCGAGCCGCAAGGCCATCACGCAGTGGCGCTTCAAACCGTGGACGGTCGAAGGTGACAAACCTCCCGAGCAGGAAGTTACTGCCCCAATGGTTTTCAGGCTTGATCACGACGCGCCCATCCACGCCAACCAATGGCTGAAACAGTTGAGATGCCGTGACTTCAACGAAACGTTGGCCGATTTCCCGGAGTACGCGTGGATCGACGCAGCGGTGTTTGATTACACCCGTGCCTACCTGTCGAACGTCTTTAATGCGACGCAGTTGGAGAATGAGCAACGTCTGGCACTCATCGCAAAGCTAAACAAGCGTGTACCCATCATTGTCAGAGAGTGCCGGAACAGTCCGGTGCGCAAGTACATGAGCTTGTTGCCGGAGGATATTCGGAAGCTGCTCTAGTTCAGGCCAATAAAAATGCGGTCTGGGACAATCCAGACCGCATTTTCAGGCTCAGCGAACCTGAACCACTACTTTCCCGACCGCCTTGCGCTGGCCAAGATCATTGATCGCCTGCGCCGCATTGCTCAGCGGATAGACCTGCGACACCAACGGCTTCAACTTGCCCTCGGCAAACCAGCCAAACAACTGCTGGAAGTTCGCTGCGTTGTCCTGAGGCTGGCGTTGGGCAAAAGAACCCCAGAACACACCGACCACGGCCGCGCCTTTGAGCAGCGCGAGGTTGACCGGAAATTCCGGAATGCGTCCACTGGCGAAGCCGACAACCAGCAGGCGGCCGTTCCAGGCGATGGCGCGCACGGCCTGGTCAAACAGGTCGCCGCCGACCGGGTCGTAGATCACGTCGGCGCCTTGGCCGTCGGTCAGGCGTTTGATCTCGTCCTTCAGGCTGGTTTCGCTGTAGTTGATCAGCTCATCGGCGCCGGCAGCCTTGGCCACCGCAAGTTTTTCGGCGCTACTGGCGGCGGCGATCACGCGGGCGCCCATGGCTTTGCCGATTTCCACAGCGGCCAGACCCACACCGCCGGAAGCACCGAGCACCAGCAGGGTTTCGCCAGGTTGCAGATTGGCGCGTTGCTTGAGGGCATGCATCGAGGTGCCGTAGGTCATGCTGAATGCGGCGGCGGTGTTGAAGTCCATCGACGGCGGGATCGGCAGCACGTTGTAGCCTGGCACGGCGACCTGTTCGGCGAAGCTGCCCCAGCCGGTCAGCGCCATGACTCGATCACCGACCTTGAGGTGGCTGACCTTTTCACCCACTGCGCTGACCATGCCAGCCGCTTCACCGCCCGGTGAAAACGGGAAGGGCGGTTTGAACTGGTACTTGCCCTCGATGATCAGCGTGTCCGGGAAATTGACCCCGGCGGCGTGCACGTCCAGCAGGATTTCATTCTTCTTGGCGACAGGGCTGGCGACGTCTTCCAGCACCAGCGATTCGGCAGGGCCGAAGGCTTTGCACAGCACGGCTTTCATCAGGGCTATTCCTTTGGGAGTGATGGCCGATAAGTGTAAGTGTGTGAGTCGATGGGTCAACGAGCATGCCCGACCCTGATAGTCAGCCATAAGCTTGTGCTTGAGCGGCGGGTCGTTATGCTAGGCCGCAAACCGGATAAGGAGCGAATTGTGAAAGCGTGGATCATGTTGTTGCTGACCCTGTCTCTGCCTCTGCCTGTGGCAGCGATGGCAGAAGAAGCCAAAGTGGGTGATGCTTCGAAGGTCAATTACATCACTCTCAGCCCGCCATTCGTGGGCAACTATGGGCTGGACGGATCGCCGAAGCTCAAGGTGTACAAGGCTGATGTGGCCTTGCGCGTGACCGGTGAGGATGCCACTAACGCGGTAAAGGCCAACGAGCCGCTGATCCGCAATCAGCTGGTGGCGTTGTTTGCCCAGCAGACGACCGAGTCGATGAGCAACGTTGAAGCCAAGGAAAAACTGCGGCAGGAAGCGTTGAAGCAGACTCAGCAGGTAATGAACGACGAAACCGGTAAACCGGTGGTTGAGGATTTGTTGTTCAACAACCTCATCATTCAATAAATTTTTCGCTGTCCGGGCGGGCTTCTTCGCGAGCAGGCTCGCACACACTGGATCTGCATTCACTGGAGATCCCCTGTGGGAGCGAGCCTGCTGGCGATAGCATTCTTGCAGTCGCTACAGTCTCAGGACTTCAACGCGATCACCGCTGCCCACTGCTCAGCCGTAACCGGCATCACCGACAATCTAGAACCCTTCTGCACCAACGGCATCTCCGCCAACGCGGTCTGCTGCTTCAAGTAGTCCAGCTTCAACACCCTGGCAAACGTCTCGACATGCGCCACATCGATCGCGCTCCAGGCATTTTTCTCCATCGTGGCCTTGGGGTCGTAGTAATGACTCTCCGGCTCCAGCGCCGTCGGGTCCGGATACGCCGCTTCGACAATTTTTCCAATCCCGGCAATTCCCGGCTCCGGGCAGCTGGAGTGATAGAAGAAAAACTCGTCGCCCACCGCCATGGCGCGCAAAAAGTTACGCGCCTGATAGTTGCGAACCCCGTCCCAGCGCGCTCGGCCAAGTTTCTCCAGGCCTTTGATCGAGAGTTCGTCGGGCTCGGATTTCATCAGCCAATAGGCCATGGATTTTGCTCCTTGCGAGATGGGCGGAGAGGTTGTGAGGCCATTTTATGACAAACCGACAGTCGGTTGACGCCAGCGTTTGCGTGTCAGATCACGTTGTCGCAAAATGCCGGCCTTCTTAGCTTGACGCTGCTGCACGGCCTACACCTATAACGGAACCGCTGCTGTCATCGTGTTGATGTGCCTTTGGGGGGCAATCGATGAAACGCAAACCGGATTTACTATGGATTCTGGTCATTTTGTTCGGCCTCGGCGTCGTAACCACCGGTTATGCCCAAAGTCTGTGGAACAACAAGACTGACGCGCCGATCGAAATCGCCCAGCAACAACAGCCGTCGGCCTTCAAGCGCTAAACCTGTCTTTTGGACGCCGCTGATGTCAGTGGCGTCTAGTCTGCGAAATACCACGCCTTGTCTGTCACCGTTCCTTGCAGCGGCACATCCCAGCTCGCCTGAGCCAATCGTTCGACTTTCTGACATTCATGGGCCAGCCCCAGCAGCGTCGGCTTGCGCCAGGTTTTGCGGCGCGCCAGATAGGCCAGGCTTCGGTCGTAAAAACCGCCGCCCATTCCGAGCCGTCCGCCGACATCGTCAAACCCCACTAATGGCAACAGCACCAGATCCAGCGTCCAAACCTTGCGTTGTCGGGCAAGGTTGGCTCGGGGTTCGAGAATACGAAAACGGTTGGGCTGGAGTTTTTCGCCCGGGCGAATGCGCTGGAACACCATTTTGGTTCGCGGCCAGGCACTGAGCACCGGCAAATAAGTCACCTTGCCCCGCCGTTGAGCGGCGCGCAGCAGGATGCGCGGGTCGATTTCACCGTCGGTCGGCAGGTACAGGGAGATGTGTTTGGCGCGGCGGAACAACGGCTGTTGGGCCAGTTGCTTGTACAGCCCGCGAGCAGCCTGGCGCTGTTGACTGGGGGTCAGTGCGCGGCGGGCCTTGCGTAGCATGCGTCGAAGTTGCGGGCGGGGCAGCAGCGCAGGTTCGGTCATGGATTCAGGCTTCGACAGGACGAATACGTAAAGCGTACCCGTAAAAAAGCCGATGCCGGTCATTAAACCGGCATCGGACTGGAATCAGGCTCCCCGGATGAACCGCTGCTGACTTAGCCCTTGAACCCGAAAGTTCAAGGTGGAAGATGCAGTAGGCTTTAAGGCTTTCCGTCTAGCGGACATGCACACCAGCCCAACGTGCAGCCTCCAGGGTAGTGCGAATCGGCTCAGGGACGTGGTCAACTGGCAAGCACCCCAGGGAGTGATGCGAGTATAACCCAAGCGCTTCGACGAATCAGCCCTTCGTGACGTCCGGATCGGTGGCGAGTACCAGATCGACGCGGTCCAGCAGGTCGCGAACTTGTTCGCGAGTCGAGCCGCTGGCTTGTACGTCCGGCCTTTCTTCCTTGTGCAGCAGGTCATGCGTGATGTTCAGCGCGGCCATGACTGCAATGCGGTCTGCACCGATGACTTTGCCGCTGCTGCGGATTTCGCGCATCTTGCCGTCCAGGTAGCGGGCGGCGCTCACCAGGTTGCTGCGTTCTTCCTGGGGGCAAATGATCGAATATTCTTTGTCGAGGATCTGCACGGTGACGCTATTGCTTGAACTCATGAGTCTTGCTCCAAGGCCTTGAGGCGCGAAATCATCGATTCGACCTTACGCCGGGCGATTTCGTTTTTTTCAATGAGGTGCGCGCGTTCCTCGCGCCAGGTCTTTTCCTGAGCTAGTAAGAGTCCGTTTTGACTCTTTAGTTGCTCGACTCGATTAATCAGCAGTTCGAGTCTGGCCATCAGCGCTTGCAGGTCGGTGTCGTCCATAGTGTCCACATAGAGAGTCTGATGGGTGGTAACTGGCGGACAGCCTTTAATAGTCTTGGCGAGTCTGTCGATGTAGGATACAAGGCCTTCATTCTAGACATAGCGCCGTCTGGCGCCTAGCTGCCCATGACCATTCAGAATTCTCCGTACCAAGCCTTCGCCACCCTGCTGACTTCCAGCGGTCATAACGTCTCGCCTGCCGAACTGCATGGCCTGTTGCTCGGCCGCAGTTGCGCCGGTGCCGGCTTCGATGCCGAAGGCTGGCTGGTCGATGCCGCCGAGCTGCTCGAAAACGAACCGCAGGACAACGTCCGCAACGCCTTGATCGGCCTGCAGGCGATGGTCAAGGGCGAGCTCACCGGTGACGACGTGACCGTTGTTCTGCTGCTGCCGACCGATGACGCGCCGCTGGCCGACCGTGCTATCGCACTGGGCCAATGGTGCCAGGGCTTCCTCAGCGGTTTCGGCTTGAACTGCCGGGACAGCAGCATGCTCAGCTCCGAAGCCACCGAAGTGTTGCAGGACCTGGCAGCCATTTCTCAGGTGCAAGATGCCCTGGAAGAGTCCGAAGACGGCGAAAGCGATTACATGGAAGTCATGGAGTACCTGCGCGTCGCTCCGCTGCTGCTGTTCTCCGAAACCAAAAAAGCGGACGTGCCACCTGCCGCCAAACCGTCTTTGCATTAATCGCGTGCCAGGAAAAGCCATCTGCCCATGATTCATATCCCGAAATCGGAATACAGCCGTCGCCGCAAGGCCTTGATGGCGCAGATGGAACCCAACAGCATCGCGATCTTGCCCGCCGCTGCGGTCGCCATCCGCAACCGCGACGTCGAGCACGTCTATCGTCAGGACAGCGATTTCCAGTACCTCAGCGGTTTCCCCGAGCCACAGGCGGTCATCGTGTTGATGCCGGGGCGTGCCCATGGCGAATACATCCTGTTCTGCCGTGAGCGCAACGCCGAGCGAGAGTTGTGGGACGGTTTGCGCGCCGGCCAGGAAGGCGCAATCCGCGACTTCGGTGCCGACGACGCCTTCCCCATCACTGACATCGACGACATCCTGCCGGGCCTGATCGAAGGGCGCGACCGGGTGTATTCGGCCATGGGCAGTAATCCCGAATTCGATCGGCACCTGATGGACTGGATCAACGTGATCCGCTCCAAAGCGCACCTCGGCGCCCAGCCGCCGAACGAGTTTGTTGCCCTGGATCATCTGCTTCACGACATGCGCCTGTATAAATCGGCGGCAGAAGTGAAGGTGATGCGCGAAGCCGCGCGGATTTCCGCCCGGGCGCACATCCGTGCAATGCAGGCCAGCCGGGCCGGGCTGCACGAGTTCAGCCTCGAAGCCGAGCTCGATTATGAATTTCGCAAGGGCGGCGCCAAGATGCCGGCCTACGGTTCAATCGTCGCCGCGGGGCGCAACAGCTGCATCCTGCATTACCAGCAGAATGACGCGGTGCTCAAGGACGGTGATCTGGTGCTGATCGACGCCGGTTGCGAGATCGATTGCTACGCCAGCGACATCACCCGCACCTGGCCGGTCAACGGCAAGTATTCACCGGAACAGAAAGCGATCTACGAGTTGGTGCTGACCTCGCAAGAAGCCGCCTTCGCCGAAATCGCCCCGAACAAACACTGGAATCAGGCCCACGAAGCCACGGTTAAAGTCATTACTGCCGGGCTGGTTAAGCTGGGTCTGTTGCAGGGCGACATCGACGAACTGATCGCCAGCGAAGCCTATAAAGCGTTTTACATGCACCGCGCCGGCCACTGGCTGGGGATGGATGTGCATGACGTCGGTGAGTACAAGGTCGGCGGCGAATGGCGTGTGCTGGAAGTCGGCATGGCGCTGACGGTGGAACCGGGGATCTACATTTCCCCGGACAACCAGAACGTGGCAAAGAAATGGCGCGGCATTGGCGTGCGCATCGAGGACGACGTGGTAGTGACCAAGACCGGTTGTGAAATTTTGACCAAGGACGTGCCGAAAACGGTCGCCGACATCGAGGCCTTGATGGCGCAAGCGCGGACGCAAGCAGCATGAGCCGGGTCAATCTGGCAATCATCGGTGGCGGCCTGGTCGGTGCCAGTCTCGCGTTGGCGTTGCAGGCCGGGGCCAAGGCGCGCGGCTGGAAGATATCCCTGATCGAGCCATTCGCCCCGGGTGATACCTATCAGCCGAGCTATGACGCCCGCTCTTCGGCGCTGTCCTACGGTGCCAAACAGATTTATCAACGGTTGGGCGTGTGGCAGGAAATCTCCCGCCGTGCCGAGCCGATCAAGCAGATTCATGTGTCCGACCGTGGACGTTTTTCCACCGCCCGGTTATCGGCGATGGAAGAGGGCGTTCCGGCGCTGGGTTATGTGGTTGAAAACGCCTGGCTCGGCCAATGCCTCTGGCAAGGTCTGGACAAGGACGTGGTCACCTGGCGTTGCCCGGCGGAAGTCACGCGCATGGAACCGCTGACCGACGGCTACCGCCTGACCCTCAATGACGAAACCACCCTGGAATGCGACTTGGCGGTGCTTGCTGATGGCGGCCGTTCGGGCCTGCGCGAGCAACTGGGGATCGGCATCAAGAAGCGTCCGTATAACCAGAGCGCGCTGATCGCCAATATCACCCCGAGCGAAGCGCACAACGGCATGGCCTTTGAGCGGTTCACCGACGATGGCCCGATGGCGCTGTTGCCGCTGCCGGAGAACCGCTGCGCGTTGGTCTGGACCCGTCTGGGCATGGACGCGCAGCGGCTGGCCGCACTGGATGAAAAGAACTTCCTCAGCGAATTACAGAGTGTGTTCGGTTATCGCCTCGGCACCCTCAAGCAGGTCGGCGTGCGGCATCTTTACCCGCTGACGCTGATCGAAGCCGAAGAGCAGGTGCGTCCGCATCTGGCGATTCTCGGCAACGCGGCTCACAGCCTGCACCCGATTGCCGGCCAGGGGTTCAACCTGTCGCTGCGCGATGCCCAGGCCTTGGCCGATGCACTGCTGGCCAGCGAGACCGGGCCGGGCGATTTTGCCACGCTGCAGGTTTACCGCGAGCGTCAACGTCTGGATCAGAACCTGACCGTGGGCTTCTCCGATCAAGTCACCCGCTTGTTCGGCAGCACCCAGCCGCTGGTGTCGCTGGGGCGCAACCTCGGCTTGCTCGGTCTCGACCTGTTGCCGCCGGCCAAGCGCTGGTTTGCCCGGCAGGCCATGGGGTTGGGTACGCGTCCCGATGCTTAAGTGGCTAACGAACACTTTCGGCAAAGCGCGGTTGATGCGTTGGTTCATGTCCTTTGCCCCGCCGTACCTGGACGCCGGAGATCGGGTGCGACACATCAGCGAAGACTTTTGGGTCGATATTCATGACGGCGCCGGTACCTTGGTGGCGCGGGTCGAAAAAACCTTTTATGTGCGGCTCAAGCCGCAAGCGAGACAGGCTTAAAGCATGGACATGCGCGCAGATCTGCTGATTGTCGGGGCCGGAATGGTCGGCAGCGCCTTGGCGCTGGCATTGCAGGACAGTGGGCTGGAAGTCCTGTTGCTGGACGGTAGCCCCCTGAGCGTCAAACCCTTCGATGGCCAGGCGCCGTTCGAACCGCGGGTGAGCGCCTTGTCGGCGGCCAGCCAGCGGATTCTCGAACGCATGGGCGTGTGGGACGGTATCGTCAAGCGGCGCAGCAGTCCTTATACCGACATGCACGTCTGGGACGGGAGTGGCACCGGGCAGATCCATTTCTCGGCGACCAGTGTGCATGCCGAGGTGCTTGGGCACATCGTCGAGAACCGTGTGGTTCAAGATGCTTTGCTCGACCGTCTGTATGACTGCGACCTTGGGATGCTGGCCAATGCGCGTGTGGAACAGATGCGCCGCTCGGGCGATGACTGGCTGCTGACTCTGGCAGATGGCCGCACCTTGCGCGCGCCGTTGGTGATTGCGGCGGACGGCGCCAACTCGGCCGTTCGGCGCCTGACCGGCATGGCGACGCGCGAGTGGGACTATATGCACCACGCGATGGTCACCAGCGTGCGCAGTTCCAAACCTCATCAACTGACAGCGTGGCAGCGCTTTACCGACAACGGTCCGTTGGCGTTTTTGCCGCTGGAGCGTGATGGTCAGCAGGATTGGTGTTCGATCGTCTGGTCGACCACGCCGAGTGAAGCCGAACGCCTGATGGCGCTGGACGACGACGGCTTCTGCCGCGAACTGGAACGCGCCTTTGAAGGCCGACTCGGCACCGTGCTCAGCGCCGACCCGCGTCTGTGCGTGCCGCTTCGTCAGCGTCACGCCAAGCGTTATGTGGCCGAAGGCCTGGCTCTGATCGGCGACGCGGCGCACACCATTCACCCGTTGGCCGGGCAGGGTGTGAACCTTGGCTTCCTTGATGCCGCTGTGCTGGCGGAAGTGTTGCTGCAAGCGGCTGAACGTGGCGAACGCTTGGCAGATGTAAAAGTGCTGAGCCGTTACGAGCGTCGGCGCATGCCCCACAATCTGGCGCTGATGGCAGCGATGGAAGGGTTTGAGCGGTTGTTTCAGGCTGATCCGCTGCCCGTGCGCTGGTTGCGGAATGCCGGGTTGAAGATGGTTGAGCAGATGCCTGAGGCCAAGGCATTGTTTGTGCGTGAGGCGTTGGGGCTGACCGGGGATTTGCCGGCACTCGCCAAGGCCTGACATTCTCGTTCCGACGATGAGGCCGGAACCTTCACCACACAACCTAGGTGATGCAACATCTGGTAACTCCTCCACAAATTTGATCGATTGAGATGCTAAATGTGATTCCTTATCATTTGTCCTCACTTTTTCATCGAGAGATCGCTCCCATGTTACCGAAGCGTCTACTGACCGCACTCGCCCTGACCCTGATTGGCAGTACCGCCGCCCAGGCCGCTGACGAGGTGGTGGTTTACTCCTCACGTATCGATGAGCTGATCAAACCGGTCTTCGATACCTACACCGCCAAAACCGGGGTGAAGGTGAAGTTCATCACCGACAAGGAAGCGCCACTGATGCAGCGGATCAAGGCCGAGGGCGAGAACGCCACCGCCGACCTGCTGCTGACAGTCGATGCCGGTAACCTGTGGCAGGCCGAGCAAATGGGCATCTTGCAGCCGTTCACTTCCCCAGTGATCGATGCCAATATTCCGCAGCAATACCGTGCGTCCTCCCATGCCTGGACCGGCCTGAGCCTGCGGGCGAGGACCATCGCTTACTCCCCGGATCGAGTGAAGCAGGGCGAGCTGACCACTTATGAGGCRCTGGCCGACAAAAACTGGGAAGGGCGCCTGTGCCTGCGCACGGCGAAGAAGGTCTACAACCAGTCCCTGACGGCCACCATGATCGAAGTCCACGGCGCCGAAAAAACCGAGGAAATCCTCAAGGGCTGGGTGAGCAACTTGTCCACTGACGTGTTCTCGGATGACGTCGCGGTGCTGGAAGCGATCAATGCGGGTCAGTGCGATGTGGGCATCGTCAACACCTACTACTACGGTCGCCTGCACAAGCAAAAGCCCGACCTGGGCGTGAAGCTTTTCTGGCCAAACCAGGCTGATCGCGGTGTGCACGTCAACTTGTCGGGTATCGGCCTGACCAAACACGCTCCGCACCCGGAAGCGGCCAAGGCGCTGGTGGAATGGATGACCACCCCTGAAGCGCAGAAAATATTCGCCGACGTGAATCAGGAGTTCCCGGCCAACCCGGCAGTAGCGCCTTCGGAAGAAGTCGCGGCCTGGGGCAAATTCATTGCCGACACCTTGCCGGTGGAAGTGGCGGGCAAGCGTCAGGCTGAAGCGATCCGCATGATGGATCGCGCTGGCTGGAACTGACACCACTGTCTTTGTGGCGAGTGACCTACCTGTGGCGAGGGAGCTTGCTCCCGCTGGGCTGCGAAGCAGCCCTAGCGGTGTCAGAAGACTCATGACAGAGTTGATCTGATACCCTCTTGTGGCTGCTTCGCASCCMAGCGGGAGCAAGCTCCCTCGCCACAGGTAGGTCACTCGCCACAAAGACAGTGGTGTCAGTTCCAGCCAGCGCGATCCATCATGCGGATCGCTTCAGCCTGACGCTTGCCCGCCACTTCCACCGGCAAGGTGTCGGCAATGAATTTGCCCCAGGC
>NZ_JBFUKU010000039.1:0-30285 GCF_056400685.1 Pseudomonas sp. P5_A12
CGTGCAATCAGAYGATGCGGTGTTTCAGGAAGACCGCAAACTCAGGTTTTACGACTGCTGCGCAGCCGAACGCAGGCTTCGCCAGCTGCTACGAAGTGCGGTTCGGCTTAACTGATCGGCATTACCCCTGGCGGGATCTTTTTGTGAGCGAAATCAACATAAAAGTTAAGCAAGAAACTTGTCGACCACCTGAGTGCCGCTTTTTTCGCTATTGCTGTTTTCTCACTCGGCCTGTGGTCAAGGCTTGCCGTCGGGCGGCAGAGCTCCACCGCCGCGCAGTCATGCCAGGCCGTTACAGCCGTGTTTCAGGAAGCCCGGGCGTTGGGCCAGGCGTTGGAAATACTCGTCGATGGCGGGGAAGTCTGGCCGTTCCATCGGGGTCATCAGCCAGCGGTTGACGGACAGCCCGACGACAATGTCGGCCAGCGTGAAATGCGGCCCGGTGACATAGGCTTTGGTGGTCGCGAGTTGATGTTCGAGGATGGCCATTTTCTGGTTCCAGCCGCGTATGCCGACAGCAATCCGATGCTCGTCCTGAAACTCCGGATCCTTGCGCACCAACGCGGTAAACGCGTAGCTCCAGGAGGGATTGAGCTCGGTGGCTTGCCAATCCATCCACTGTTCCACCCGCGCACGCGCTACCGGTTCGTGCGGCAGCAGATCAGTGTTTTGGTGTTTGCCGGCCAGGTAGCGGCAGATGGTATTGGACTCCCACAACACGCCGGCGTCATCAATGATGACCGGCACCTGCGCATTGGGGTTGAGCCTGAGAAACTCCGGCGCGTGGGTTGACGCATAACCGCTGCCCCAGTCCTCGCGTTCGTAGGGAACATCCAGTTCATCACAGGTCCACAGGACTTTTCTGACGTTGATGGATGAGGCTTTGCCGAGAATTTTCAGTGCGTGTGTCATTGAGCTACTCCGTTAGCGATTCGACGCTTCAGGAATCACCAAGCGATCAACGGGAAGAGGAACACTGTCAAGGTTAGTTGAAAACCCACGGCATGGGCGATGCGCCGCTTGACGGTTCGGGTGACGATTTGGAGCGGGTGGATAACCTGTGGCGAGGGAGCTTGCTCCCGCCGGGGCGCGAAGCGGCCCCAAACCAGACGTAGACGTTTCCTCAGGCACACTGCATTCACCGCTTTGCGGCTGCTGCGCAACCGAGCGGGAGCAAGCTCCCTCGCCACAGCACTCAGGTGGTCGACAAGTTTCTTGCTTAACTTTTATGTTGATTTCGCTCACAAAAAGATCCCGCCAGGGGTAATGCCGATCAGTTAAGCCGAACCGCACTTCGTAGCAGCTGGCGAAGCCTGCGTTCGGCGGGGCGCGGGGTCAGCACTTCCAGGTCCGGGTCATACAAACCGGCCTTTTGCAGGGCTTTGCGGAATCCTTCGCCGCGCAGCAAAGTGCGCTGGTCCAGTTGCGCGCCGATGTAGGCCAGTCGCTTGCGACCGCGTGACAGTAAATGCTCGGCCGCTGTTTCGCCGGCGGCCAATTGCGAGAAACCCACGCAATTCACGCCCGCCGCGCTGTCCAGTTCCATCATGTAGACACACGGGATGTTGCTCGCCTCGATCATCCGCCGCGAACTTTCCGTGCGGTCGAAACCGGTCAGCAGCRACCCGCGAGGCTGGTACGCCATGTAATTGCGCAGCAGGTTTTCTTCTTCATCGCGTGAGTAGTGGAAGTTGCCGATCAGCACTTCGAAGCCCTTGGGGCGAAGCACCTGATGAATGGCTTCCAGCGTCTCGATGAACAACAAGTTGGACAGCGACGGCACCAAGACCACCACCGAATGGCTCTGTGCCGAGGCCAAAGCGCGGGCGGCAGGGTTGACCACGTAGTTGAGTTCAAGCGCAGCTTTCTGAACTTTTTCTACCAGTTCCGTGGCCACGGTGCTGACACCGCGCAGGGCGCGAGAGGCGGTGATCGGGCTGACACCGGCCAGGCGTGCAACTTCGTTCAAGGTAGGGCGGCCAGTGGTGCGTGTATTTTTATCGTTTTTAGAAGAGGTCATCGGGCGGCTTGCCAAACAAAATTCAAGGCACTAAGGTAGCGCTGTCCCGAAGCAGCTGCAAATGCGTTAGCGAGTTTTGCCTGAAGCTCACTTTTCGGCATTGGGAGCGAACATGCTGCAACCCACAAAAATGACAAGAAGGCGTCGGCAACTCCTACTTTTGATCTAGTGTCATTACTGGCAAAGGTAGCGCTGTCTGCGTGCTGAGGTGTTACATGAATAATCCCATCACCGCCCTGGTCATCATGGGCGTTGCCGGTAGCGGCAAGACCTGCGTCAGCGAGGCCTTGTGCCAGCTCAGCGGCGCCACTGCCATTGAAGGCGATACTTTCCACCCTGCCGCCAATATCGAAAAGATGAGCGCGGGTATCCCCCTGAACGATCAAGACCGTGCCGGCTGGCTCGACAGCCTGTGCGACGAATTGCGCCGCGTCGATGCCAAGGGCGAGCGCCCGGTGCTGACCTGCTCGGCCCTCAAACACAGTTATCGCGAAGTGTTGCGCAGCGCCTTGCCGGGCCTGGGTTTCGTCTTCCTGGAACTAACCCCTGAAGTCGCCGCCGAGCGTGTGTCGCATCGGCCGGGCCACTTCATGCCATCGACCTTGATCGACAGCCAGTTCGCCACGCTCGAATCCCCCGTTGGCGAGCCGTTGACCCTGGCACTGGATGCCTCGACCTTCAGCGTCGAGCAACTGGCAGCGCAGGCGCATGTCTGGTGGCAGGCGCACGGCCTGAAACACGCCGTATGAGTTTTGCCGAAAAAGATAGCGCTGTCCTGATAGCTTTCGAATTACCCGCTTTAATAACAACAACAACCAGGAGGCACCCCTAATGTTTGGCATGTCCCACGAGACGTTCCTGCTGCTCGATGCAGTGGTCACGGTGATCGGGCTTATCGTTCTGATCACCAAGTTCAAGTTCCACCCGTTTATTGCCCTGATCATCGCAGCAGCCTTTCTCGGGCTGACCTCCGGCATGCCAGTCGGTACCATCATCAAGGCGTTCCAGGACGGCTTCGGTGGGGTGCTCGGTTTTGTCGGGATCATCCTGGCGCTGGGCACCATGCTCGGCAAAATGATGGCCGAGTCGGGCGGGGCGGATCAGATTGCCCAGACCCTGATTCGCGCGTTCGGCAAGGATAAAGTGCAGTGGGCGATGATGTTCGCGGCCTTCCTGGTCGGCATTCCGCTGTTCTTCGAAATCGGCTTCGTACTGCTGATTCCGCTGGTGTTCATCGTGGCGCGCCGCACTGGTGTGTCGATCATCAAGATCGGCATCCCGCTGCTGGCTGGTCTGTCCGCCGTGCACGGTCTGGTTCCGCCGCACCCGGGTCCGTTGCTGGCCATCGGCATTTTCGGTGCCGACATCGGTAAAACCATTCTGTACGGGCTGATTGTCGCGCTGCCAACGGCCATTATTGCCGGTCCGATCTTCGGTACGTTCATTGCCAAGTACATCCCCGGTCACCCTAATCAGGAACTGGTGGATCAACTGGCTCACGAGCCTGAAACGGCAACCCTGCCAAGCTTCGGTATCACGCTGATCACTGTGCTGCTGCCGGTGCTCCTGATGTTGCTCAAGACCTTTGCCGACGTGGTGTTGCCTGAGGGCAATTTCGTACGCGCCTTCATGGACCTGATCGGTCACCCGATCGCGGCGTTGCTGTTGGCGCTGCTGCTGTCGCTGTACACCTTCGGTCACCGTCAGGGCGTCGATTCGAAACGCATTCTGAAATGGCTCGATGCGAGCCTCGCGCCGACCGCCGCGATCATTCTGATCATCGGTGCCGGTGGTGGTTTCAAGCAGATGCTGGTGACCAGCGGCGTGGGTGACGTGATCGGCCATATGGCGGTGAACGCACAGATTTCGCCGATTCTGCTGGCGTGGCTGGTGGCGGCAGTGATTCGCGTGGCAACGGGTTCGGCCACCGTGGCGACCATTACCGGCGCGGGCATTGTGGTGCCGGTGGTAGGGATGATTCCGGGTGTTAACCGTGAGCTGCTGGTGTTGGCCACCGGTGCCGGTTCGTTGGTCCTGTCTCACGTCAACGACGCGGGTTTCTGGCTGGTGAAGCAGTACTTCAACATGACCGTGGCGGAAACCTTCAAGACCTGGACCGCGATGGAAACCATCCTGTCCGTGGTTGCGCTGGGCTTTATCTTGCTGTTGTCGATGTTCGTGTAAGCAACACCACCGCACTGATCGTTCCTACGCTCCGCGTGGGAACGCATCCCGTGACGTCCCGCGTCACAGTGGACGCAGAGCGTCCATGGCGGCATTCCCACGCAGAGCGTGGGAATGATCGGGTACAAAAAAACCGCATCGCTGCGGTTTTTTTGTGGCTGCTTAATGACTCAGGTGTTGGTCTTGGTGACCAGTCCATCCGCCCTGAACATTCCGCGAATCCCGCGCACGGCCTGACGAATCCGGTCCTGGTTTTCGATCAGCGCGAAGCGCACATGATCATCCCCGTACTCACCAAAACCCACGCCCGGCGAGACGCAGACCTTGGCCTCGGCCAGCAGTTTCTTGGCGAATTCCAGCGAGCCCAGGTGTGCATAAGTCTCGGGAATCTTGGCCCAGACATACATTGACGCTTTCGGGTTTTCGACCATCCAGCCCAGTTCATGCAGGCCTTTGACCAGCACGTTGCGCCGCTGGCGATACTGCTCGGCGATGTCTTTGACGCATTGCTGATCGCCTTCCAGCGCCGCAATCGCTGCGACTTGCAGCGGGGTGAAAGTGCCGTAGTCGTGGTAACTCTTGATCCGCGCCAGGGCGTTGACCAGTTCCGGGTTGCCGACCATGAAACCGATCCGCCAGCCCGCCATGTTGTAGCTCTTGGACAGGGTGAAAAACTCCACCGCAATGTCCTTGGCGCCTGGCACTTGCATGATCGATGGGGCTTTCCAGCCGTCGTAGACGATGTCGGCGTAGGCCAGGTCATGCACCACCAGCACGTCGTACTGCTTGGCGAGGGCGATCACGCGCTCGAAGAAATCCAGCTCCACGCACTGCGCGGTGGGGTTGGACGGGAAGCCGAGAATCATCATTTTCGGTTTCGGGATCGAACCACGAATCGCCCGTTCCAGCTCGGCGAAGAAGTCCACGCCTGGAATCAGTGGCACCGAGCGCACCTGGGCGCCGGCAATCACGGCACCGTAGATGTGAATCGGATAACTCGGGTTCGGCACCAGTACGGTATCGCCTTGATCCAGGGTCGCCAGCATCAAGTGCGCCAGGCCTTCCTTGGAACCAATGGTGACAATGGCTTCAGTTTCCGGGTCAATGTCGACCTCGTAGCGATCTTTGTACCAATTGGAAATCGCCCGGCGCAGACGCGGAATGCCTTTGGAGGTCGAGTAGCCGTGGGTGTCTTCGCGCTGGGCGACGGTCACCAGTTTTTCGACGATGTGCGGCGGGGTCGGGCCGTCGGGGTTGCCCATGCTCAAGTCGATGATGTCTTCGCCACGACGACGGGCGGCCATCTTCAGCTCGGCAGTGATGTTGAAAACGTAAGGGGGGAGTCGATCTATGCGCGCAAAGCGGCGCGGCGAACCTTGTTCGGCCATTGTTGCCTCGAATAACGTAAGCGCCCGGAACCGTCCGAGCGACGCTGGCCACTGCGGTGGCCTGTTGCGGAAGATAAGGGCAGTCGTGGCAAACTGTCTAGCCAGTATGTAAACAAATTTTTCCGAAGGAAATCGGTTGATGGAATTTAGCAGCGGCTTCTTGCTGAGCCTTTCGTTGTGCCTGGATATCGGCGTGGCCAATATCGCGATGATCACTCTGGCCATGCAACGCGGCTATTTTCAAGGCTTTGCGCTGGGGTTGGGCACCTGTGTCGGCGACCTGATCTACGCGGTGCTGGCGCTGGCAGGGATGACCGTTTTGCTGCAATACGAAACTGTGCGTTGGGTCCTGTGGATTGGCGGTTCGGCGTTGCTGGTGTATTTCGCGGCGAAGATGATTTATTCGGCGATTCACCACGAAGCGGTATTGGCGCAAGCCGAAGAGGTGGGGCAGAACTCCCATCGCAAGGAGTTTTTCCGCGGGATCTTCCTCGCCATGTCTTCGCCCAGCGCCATCCTGTGGTTCGCGGCGGTGGGCGGCACGTTGATCGCCCGTTCCGGTGGCGGGGGTGCGCTCAGTTCGGCGCTGTTTCTCGGCGGATTCCTCTGTGCCGGTCTGCTCTGGAGCGCGGGTTTGTGCTTTGCCGCGAGCCATGGCGGCAAGTTGCTCGGCGACAAACTGCTGCGTTATTCCTATATGGCATCGGCGGCGATCTTCTGCTATTTCGCGGTCTACGTGATTCTATCGGGTTACAACGAGTTTGTTGGCGCAGCGGCCGTCGAACAGTTGCACGCGCTGTAGCTAGGCGAATCGGGTTTGGCTTCTATACTTCCAGCCGAACCCATTTTTAAGCTCAGGAGTTGAGTCATGGATGAGCAAACAGGCGTAAAACCGGACGAGCCACGCTTCGAACACGGGCACTTCTTGCTCATTGCAGGGTTTGGTGGCCGATTTACTGCGCAGACGACCAAGGCGATCCCCGACCTTTGGGAGAAATTCATTCCTGAGATTGGCAAGATTCCCGGGCAAAAAGGCGAAGTCACCTACGGCATCTGCTGCAATCCGGATGGCAAAGGCGGGTTTGAATACATCGCCGGTGTCGAGATCGACAAACTCGACGACTTGCCAGAGAAGTACCGTTGGGTCGAGGTTCAACCTCAGCGTTACGCAGTATTCGAGCACAAGGGATCGCTGGACCAGCTGCCCGCAACCTTTCAGTACATCTGGAAAACCTGGCTGCCGCAGTCCGGTAAAGAGGCGGCGGACGCTCCGGAATTCGAACGCTACAGCGAAGACTTCAACCCGAAGCTCAACACCGGCAAGCTGGAAATCTGGCTGCCAATCAAAGGCTGAACACCGGCATCGAGAGACGGATCGGTGATTCGTCTCTCGATGTCGTGTGGAGGCTGATTTATGATCCCCAGCCTTTCCATCTGATTGCGACCTTCCATGAACACAGTCATCCGCCACGTCACGCCTGCTGACCTGGACCGCTGCTACGCCATCGAAACCGTTGCCTATGAAGGCGACGAAGCCGCCACCCGGGAAAAAATCGCCACCCGCATCGCCACCTGGCCCGAGGGCTTCATCGTGGCCGAAGTCGACGGCGTGGTAGCCGGTTTCATCAATTCCGGTGCGGCGTTTCAGGTGGAAATGTCGGACGAAGCGTTCAAGGAACTGATCGGCCACGACCCGGCCGGCCCGCATGTGGTGATCATGTCGGTGGTGGTGCACCCGGACTTTCAGGGGCAGGGGCTGGCGAAGCGTTTGATGGGCGAGTTCATTGAACGTATGCGCGCATCGGGTAAAACCAGCATTCATCTGATGTGCAAGGAGCGGCATATCCCGTTGTACGCCGGTTTTGGCTTTGCCTACATCAAACCATCGGCCTCGGACCATGGCGGGATGGCGTGGCATGAGATGGTGTTGGAGTTGTGATGGGTAAATGATTGCTTGAGATAAGTTTTTTTATAGCCTAAATTCAGACCGTGTTGTATTGGCCAGCCTGCACGGATGGCGACAGAGGAATGAATGATGCGAGTTGAAACCATCAGTTTTGTAAAAAAGAATGCGGCAGCGCTGGATCTCTCCGAACCCATGCTCGTTACCCAAAATGGTGTGCCGGCTTATGTGATTGAATCCTATGAGGAGCGTAAGCGTCGTGACGAGGCCATTGCGCTGATCAAGCTGCTCTCGTTTGCCTCCCGCGACAAAGAGCAGGGCAAGTTGATTTCCGGCGACACACTCTTGGCCAGACTGGCCCAGCGACGTCAATTAATGCAAGACGATAACGATGCCTGAAAACTACAGGGTAGAGTTCGCGACGGCAGCGGAGCATGGAGTTGTTTCACTTGAGCACTATCTGACGCAACAATGCAGTCGCAAAAAAGCGGCAGAGATGGTCGATCAGCTGGTCATGCAAATCGTTACGGCACTGGCCAGCCAGGCGCATGTTTACGGTGTTTGTCAGGAGGCGGCGTCCCTGGGGGTTACTCATTTTCGTGAGTATCTACCATTGGGGCAGCGGGTTTTGTATGAGGCATACCCGAACGAAAAGCTTGTGGTGGTCGCTTTGGTGATCGGCCAGCGCCAAAGCATCGAGAAGCAGCTGCTCGACTATTGCCTACTGCTCTGACAGTAGGCTGTCATCCTCACACCTCAAAAAACCAGCCCCATTCGCCGCTCATAACCAATCCGCCCCTTGTATGCTTCCCCGCTGTCGACCCAGCCGAACTTTGTGTAAAGCGCGATAGCCGGCTCGTTGTTCGCATCCACCGACAATTCCAGCCCTTTAATTTCCGGAAACGCCTGACGCGCCACCTCGGGCAGCGCTTGCAGGCACGCTTTGCCATACCCTTTGCCTTGAGCACGCTGATCGACTTGTAGCGCATGCAGGGTGGCGCTGTGTTCATCGGCCCAGGCCGGCAACACGGGTGGGCGCTTGAGCAGCAGGAAGGCCACGGGAACGTCCTCGACCAGCAGCGCAAATCCTTTGACGCCGGGGCCGGGTTTGGACAGCAGGGTGTGCAACGCTCCGTGAATGTCGCCGCTGAATTTTATTTGTGCCTTGTGAACTTCAATGGCCTCAACCTGCTGGCGCTGGCGCGCGCTCAGGCTTTCGTAAGGCACGAGTCGGGTTGTCACTGGAGTGTCCTTTTTCCAACACGAATGAGCCTCGGATTCTAGCGAGTTTGCGCCGCTGGATTATTTTTTATTTCGGTTGTCGATTTGGTTTTTTGCCGAACGACTAAGGGTGTCCTCACAACAAAAACCACGGAGAACCCCATGAGCGCTACACACGAAATCCACACCCTGATCGACACCTATCGTGACGCAGTCATCTCCAAGAGCGTGGATAAAATCATGGCCCTGTATGCCGACGACATCGTCTCCTACGACGCAGTCAAGGCCTTGCAATTCCGGGGCAAGGCCGCCTACCGGGCGCATTGGCTGGAGTGCATGGAAATGTGCCAGGGCCCGCACAAGTTCGACTTCGACCATATGAACATCGTGGCGGATGAGCACGTCGCCTTCGCCCATTGGCTGGCCCATTGCGGTGGTACCAACGAGAAGGGCGAAACCCAGGCCTGCTGGATGCGCGTGACCGCCTGCTACCGTCGCGATGCCGGGCAATGGCGCATCGTCCACGAACACTGGTCAGCCCCGTTCGACATGCAGAGCGGCACGGCTCTGTTCGGTTTGCAGCCCTGATGGTCAGGCCGATTCGTCGGGAATTTCGCCAACGCCTCGATCTGCAGCCATAGTTGATTCGTTCGAATCAGGAGAGCCCCATGAAATACCTATGCCTGGTCTACAGCAACGAGCACACCTTGCACTCGCTGCCCGAGAGCCCCAACGACGCGGAGTGCATGGCCTACGCCGAGTCGGTTCAAGGCAGTGGCCGGATGCTCGCGGCTGAGGCGCTGGAGTCGGTGCAGACCGCCACCACGGTGCGCATGCGCAACGGCAAGATGTCGATTACCGACGGCCCGTTCGCCGAAACCAAGGAGCAATTGGCCGGCTTCTACCTGATCGATGCCAGGGACCTCAATGAAGCGCTCCAGGTCGCCGGGAATATTCCGGCGGCCCGAGTCGGCTGCGTCGAGGTGCGTCCCGTTCGCCAGTTGAATGCTTGAATAACAATGACCAAAAAGGAGGCCTGCATGAGTGCTGAAATAACGGCTGCCGAATTCCGGTTATCCAGCAGTCGCGTGATCGAGGCAGCGCGGATCAGCGAAGGCATGCCGCACTGATGCCTGGCGCCTCGGTGCAGGCCCGGGTCGAGCAGGTTTACCGCGAAGACTCGCGGCGGATCCTCGCGACGCTGATTCGTTTGCTCGGCGATTTCGACCTCGCGGAAGAGGCGCTGCACGAAGCTTTTTTCGTAGCTGTGGAACGTTGGCAGCGTGACGGCGTGCCAGACAATCCGCGCACCTGGCTGGTGTCCACCGGGCGCTTCAAGGCGATTGATGTGTTGCGCCGGCGCGCGCGATTTGCCGCCTCCCGGCCGCTGCTGATTGCGCAGGCCGAGGCGCTGGAACAGGCCGACTGGAGTGAAGAAGACGTGGAAGACGATCGCCTGCGCCTGATCTTCACCTGCTGTCACCCGGCGCTCGCAGCGGATGCCCAAGTACCACTGACCTTACGCGAAGTCTGCGACCTGACCACTGAAGAAATCGCCCGGGCGTTTCTCTCGGCGCCCGCCACCATCGCTCAGCGCATCGTGCGGGCGAAGGCGAAAATTCGTGATGCGAAAATCCCTTATCAAGTGCCGACACTGGCGGAGTTGCCCGAGCGTCTCGACAGCGTGCTGCGCGTGATTTACCTGGTGTTTAACGAAGGTTACTCGGCGTCCGTCGGTGCTGAAGTGACGCGCGAGGATCTGACACGCGAGGCGATTCGGCTAGGGCGGTTACTGATGGACTTGTTGCCAGAATCGGAGGTGATAGGGCTGCTGGCGTTGATGCTGCTGCATGAGTCGCGACGTCTGGCCCGGACGTCACCTGACGGTGAATTGATTGTGCTGGATGAACAGGACCGTTCGTTGTGGGACTCCGAGATGATTGCCGAAGGCTGTGCGCTGGTGGAAGCGGCGCTGACCACCGGGCAGATCGGGCCGTATGGCCTGCAAGCGGCGATTGCGGCCGTACATGCCGAAGCGCCCTCGGCAGCGGACACGGACTGGCAGGAGATAGTCGGTTTGTATGACGTGCTGCTCGCGACAGTACCTTCGCCGGTGATCGAGTTGAATCGCGCGGCGGCGATCTCCCGAAGGGATGGGCCGTTGGCGGGGCTGTCGTTGGTTGAGGCGATTCTGAATCGGGGCGAATTGCAGGATTACCACTTGGCCCACTCGGCGCGAGCGGAGTTTTGTCGGCAGCTGGGGCGGGTGGGCGAGGCGCGGGCAGCGTATGAGCGGGCGCTGGAGCTGACGCAGCAAGTGCCGGAGCGGCGGTTTCTTGAAGCGAGGATCAAGGCTTTGGAGTGATGTGAGTTTGCGGACCTCATCGCGAGCAGGCTCRCTCCCACAWTWGACCGCATCTGTCTGAACAACTCGGTCAATTGTGGGAGTGAGCCTGCTCGCGATAAGGGCCGAAGGACCTTCATTCCAGCATCTTGCTCAGCAGCCAGCTCCCCGCCGGCCCCGGTGGATGCTGGCGCGACCACAGCGCATCGACAAACACCGGTTTCGGCCAGCCGCGCACTTGAAGTTCCTGCAACGAGCCCTTGCCAAACCGCTCCACCAGCCACCGTGGCAACGGCGCCCAGCCAAATCCGCCCTGGGCCATTTCCAGCAACATCAAATAACTCGGCGCCGACCAGACGCGGCCTTTCGCCCGACTTTCATACGGATTGACGATGGTTGCCAGGCGCAGTTCACGGTGCTGTTGCAGCACGTCCTGATCGATATGATCGAGTGTCGCCAATGGATGCGTGGGGGAGACGAACAGCGCGATTTCCGTGCGTTCGTCGACGGTCGAGCTGACCAGGTCCGGCGGATAGCTGTCCTGCATTTCAGCGAAGGCCACCTGCGCCCGACCCCGTTGCAGCAGCGCAATCAAGTCATCGCATTCGGCAATCAGGCATTCGAGTTCCAGGTCTGGATAGCGCTGTTCGAACGCACCGAGCGCGGCTTCGAAGCGGTCGGATTGATAGGTATCGGAAATCGCCACGGTCAGTTTAGGCTCGACGCCTTGTGACAGCTGACTGGCAGTGATTTCCAGCCGACTGGTGGCGGCCAGAATCTCCTCGGCCCGTTGCAGCATCACATGCCCGGCCGGGGTCAGGCTGGGTTTACGGCTGCTGCGGTCGAACAGGACCAGGTTTAAATCAATTTCCAGACTGGCCACCGCCGCGCTGATGGTCGACTGGCTGCGCCCCAGTTTGCGTGCCGCTGCGGAAAATGAGCCTTGGGTTGCGGCCTGGACGAACGCCAGCAACACTTCGTGAGACGCCATGAACTATCGCCTTGATCGATGGTTATTGGTTATGAAGTATCGGAGTGGCGAGGGATCATGGCAACCACCGTCACTCAGAGGAGTCTGGTCATGAGCGTCAACAAATCCATCACTGAACGTATTTTCCAGGCCGTTGGTTTCGAATTGCTGGCCATCCTGATCTGTACCCCGTTGCTGGCCTGGATCATGGACAAACCGATGTTCGATATGGGCATCGTCACCATGGCGATGGCGGCGTTGGCCCTGGCCTGGAACGTAGTCTTCAATGGCCAGTTCGACCGCGTGCTCAAGCACTATGAGATAGCTCACACCGCGTGGGTCCGGATGGTCCATGCGTTGCTGTTTGAGGGTGGTCTGGTTGCGCTCGGTGTGCCACTGATTGCCTGGTGGCTGAAGATCAGCCTCTGGGAAGCGTTCCTGCTCGACATCGGTGTGCTGCTGTTTTTCCTGCCGTACACGTACATCTACCACTGGGTATACGACGTGGTGCGGGAGCGGAGGGTGACGCGCACTGTTTGCGAGGGATGAACGTTTTGGGCGGGCTGATGATCAGCCCGCAGCTTTCAATTTCCGCCGTCGGTCGATCAGAACAGTTGGGTGAATAACCAGTACAGACTGCCCGACAACAGGATCGCCGCCGGCAAGGTCAGCACCCAGGCCATCAGCAAGTTACGGATGGTCGTCATCTGTAAACCGCCACCGTTGGCGACCATGGTTCCGGCCACACCCGACGACAATACGTGAGTGGTCGAGACCGGCATTCCGAACATATCCGCTGCGCCAATCGTCAGCATCGCCACGGTTTCCGCCGAGGCGCCCTGGGCGTAGGTCAGGTGGGTTTTGCCGATCTTCTCGCCGACGGTCACCACGATGCGCTTCCAGCCGACCATGGTGCCCAAGCCGAGCGCAATCGCCACGGCGATCTTGACCCATAGCGGAATAAACCGCGTGGAGTTGTCGATCTGTTGCTTGAACAGTTGCAGCTTGGCGCTAGTGTCGGCGTCGAAGTTGCCGACTTTGTTCTTGTCCATCAGGCGAATGGTTTCGCTGGTCAGGTACATGTCGTTACGCACGTTGCCCACGGCCTCGGCCGGCACATCGGAGAGCGAGCCGTAACCCTTGACCTGAGCGCCAATGCTGCCGGTGAGAGAGGCAAGCGCCGGCACCAATTGCGGCGTGGCTTCCTTGCTGCGCACGTAGTCAGACAGCACCGGGCGCGGGTCGGCCGGGGCCAGTTGCGGCGCAGCCTTGACCAGCGCTTGCTGGGTCACTTCGGCCACCGCGGCAAATTGCAGCGCCTGGTCGGCCGGCATGGCGCGGTTCAGCGCGTAGGCCATCGGCAGCGTGCCGACCAGAATCAACATGATCAGGCCCATGCCTTTCTGGCCATCGTTGGAGCCGTGGGCAAACGACACGCCGGTGCAGGTCACAATCAACATGCCGCGAATCCACCACGGCGGCGGGGTGTTGCCTTCGGGAGCCTTGTACAGTGAGCGGTTCTTGACGAACGCGCGCAGGGCCAGCAACAGCAAGGCGGCGAAACCAAAACCGACCAGCGGCGAGAGCAGCAACGCATAACCGATCTTGGTCGCCTGCGCCCAGTCCACACCGCTGGTGCCATCACGGCCGTGCATCAGGGCATTGGCTACCCCGACGCCGATGATCGAGCCGATCAGCGTGTGCGATGACGAGGCCGGCAAGCCCAGCCACCAGGTGCCGAGGTTCCACAGGATCGCGGCGATCAACAGGGCGAAGATCATGGCGAAACCGGCGGAGGAGCCGACTTGCAGAATCAGCTCCACCGGCAACAGGGCAATGATGCCGAACGCCACCGCTCCGCTGGACAGCAGCACGCCGAGGAAATTGAAGAACCCGGACCACGCCACCGCGAAATTCGGCGGCATCGAGTTGGTGTAGATCACTGTCGCCACGGCGTTGGCGGTGTCGTGGAAACCGTTGACGAACTCAAAGCCGAGGGCGATCAGCAGCGCCACACCCAGCAGTAAATACGGGGTCCAGGTGGTTACTACGGTGCCGACTTCTTTCACGTCGCGCATCAGGCTATAAGCGGTGAACAGCAAGCCGATGGCCAACACGCCAAAAAAAATAACCAGCGTGAACGCRCTGGGTTTTTTGTCGAGTTGTGGTCTGGTGCTGCTGGTGGGGGCCTGAGCATTGGCGGGGAAGGAAGGAGCTGCCATGGCGGACAATCCTGAGGAAGGGGGAGTATTCGTCATGATCGGCGCCAAATGTTACAGCGAAACTGCTTCAGGTCAGTGTTTGGGCGTTTTGCTATTCCGTTGATCCGAATCCACCACTGACCGCTGTAACGCAGCCTCGCGCTGCTCGACAGCTGCTACAAATCCCCTCAACCAGTTCTGACTCACCACCCTCCCCGTAGCAGCTGACGAGCAACGCGAGGCTGCGTCTGGGATATGTCTGGCAAAACGCGATTGCCCGGTGAGGTTCAAGACGGTATCTACGGGTTACGGGGAGGTTCAGTAGTCTTGGCGCTTACGAAACGCCCAACGCCCTGCAATCACGGTAAACGTCGCGACCAGCGCCACCAGAATCCAGAACCCTTCAGGGTCGCCCGACAACGGCACCCCGCCGACATTCATGCCAAAGAAACCGGCAATGATGTTGATCGGCAGCGCCAGCACCGTCACCACCGTCAGGGTGAACAGGGTACGGTTGCTTTGTTCATTGAGGTTGGCGGCGATTTCTTCCTGCAACAGTTTGATCCGCTCACCCAGCGCCGTGAGGTCGTTGATGATCAACGCAAACTCCTCGGTAGATTTGCGCAGTTCCTTGACGTCCTCCTTCTGCAGCCATTGCGGCGGACGATTGAGCAGGCGCAGCAAGGAACCCGGCTCCAGCGCCAGCAGGCGTTGCAGACGCACCAGCACTCGACGGTTGGTGCCCAGCTCGGCACGGTTGGTGGACAGCCGCGACGACAACAACTCATCTTCGATCTTATCGACACTCAGGCTGGTCTTGCGCACGATTTGCGTCAGTACTTCGCCCTGATCACGCAGCAGATGCACCAGCAACTCCAGCGGCGAGCGAAAACATTCACCGGCCTTCACCGAGGAGCGCAGCTTGTCCACCGAGTGCAGCGGTTGCAGGCGTGCGCTGATGATCAGCCGACTGCGGGCGCACACCCACAGCGTCGAGACATCCGAGGAGATCATGCTGCTGAGGTTGAACACCACATCGTTGACCACCGCCAGCAGGGCCGAATCCACATGCTCGATGCGCGTCGAACGCGAGCCTTCATGCAGCGCTTCGAAAAATTCGTCCGGCAGTTCCAGATGACTTTTCATCCAGCGCTCACACGCGGCGTGGGCCAGGTTCAGATGCAGCCAGAGGAATTCATCGTTGTCGTCGGGTTGTTGCAGGCATT
The DNA here is from genome assembly GCF_056400685.1 of Pseudomonas sp. P5_A12. Classification (NCBI taxonomy): domain Bacteria; kingdom Pseudomonadati; phylum Pseudomonadota; class Gammaproteobacteria; order Pseudomonadales; family Pseudomonadaceae; genus Pseudomonas; species Pseudomonas sp. P5_A12. The sequence continues at coordinate 15,458 of NZ_JBFUKU010000039.1, forward strand.
GCAGCGCCTTGGCCGAGTCAATCTCGCGACCGCGTTCACCGGGGCGAAAAACGAAACCGTACAGCAGGCCAAACAGGTCCGGGTCGCGATGGCTTTGGTCGATGCTGTGGTTCATGAGTGCTCGCAAGGGAGGCGCCTGTCGCGGGTTTTACAGGTTCACTTGAGCCGCATCATTGCAAGGAATTTTGACGGTTTTGTGACAGGTTGATGGCGGCGATACAGCGGCGCTACTGACGGCTGCGTGATCCGCTGACTCGGGGCATGTCATGCCCAGAGAGATGCAAAAAAGCCGCACGATTCGTAAATCGTGCGGCTTTTTGCGGTGTGCATCAGTCGTCTTGTTTGTTTTTCAGGACTTCGCCGGTGGCGGCATTCAAATCCACGTCCCATTCAACACCTTTGGCGTCGCGCAATTCGACTTCGTATTCGTAGCTGTTGAAGTGGTTGTCCAGATCGCTGTCGGTAATCGTGGCACCCGGGTGCAACTTCATAACGATTTGGTTCAACTCTTCCAGCGGCTTGATCTTGCCGTTTTTTACCAGCTGAGGGATCTGATCGACGGGAACGTCTTTAGCCTGAGCCAAGCCTGCGGTGAGTGTCAGGGCGGCGGCAGTGAACAGGGCAGTCAGGGTTTTCATGAGGTTCTTTCCTTGGATTGATCTGTTTAAGTAGGGCCAGATTAGCTGAGGCAACTTAACTCATCCTTAATTCCCGTTACCGGATCGTTCCCACGCTCTGCGTGGGAATGCAGCCCCGGACGCATTGCGTCCCAAAGCGGACGCAGAGCGTCCATTGAGGCATTCCCACGCAGAGCGTGGGAACGATCTTTAGTGTTTCAATACCCGTTATTCTGCAGCAACTGCGCAACCGTCCCCGCCGCCGGCCGCTTATAAAACTTCAACAGCTCACTGGCGCGATTAGTAAAAATCCCATCAACCCCAGCCTCCATCACCTTCTGGTAATCCACCGCATCATCAATGGTGTAAACGTGCACCAACAAACCCTGGTCGTGGGTGAATTGGTTCATCCACGGTTTCACCAGATCCGAGTAGCTCTGATCGCCACCCTGGCTCAGCGCAGCAGAAGGGCCGGTGCCGATGGCGCCCTGGGCCTTGGCGTACTCGACCCATTGCTGGAATTCGGCGTTGTCTTTCGGCTCTTGTTTGGCGTAGTAGGTGGCTTTGTTCTTGTCGCCGGACTCGGCGAACGTCACCTTGGTTTGCGGCTCAATGCTGCCTTCGCCGACCCACAACAGCAGGATCTTCGGCACTTTCGGCATTTCTTGTTGCAGCAGTTCGAGGCTGCTCTTCTCGAAGGTTTGCAACACCACCTTGCCTTTGCCCTGGCCGACTGCCAGATCACTCTTGGCCAGTTTTGAACCGGCCGGGCTCAGCCAGCCACGATCCTGCAACTTGTCCTTGAGGTCGCGCTCGATACCGGGGAATTGCTTCGGCTCTTTGGTCTCGATGTACAAGCCTGGCTTGTGCAGCGGATTGCCCTGGGCGATGTCGATGATTTCGTCCAGGGTCAGGATTTTCAGACCCGCGTAGGAAGCACGCGCGCGATCCGGGTAAGCCGTGTTGAACCAACTGCCGGCGTCGAGGGTTTTCAGTTCGGACATGGTGAACGCGTTGGCCAGGCTGTCCTTGCGATCAGGGAATTTGGTGGCGACGTCGGTGGTGCGTTGCAGGTTGTTGTCGTGCAGGGCAAACAACACGCCGTCCTTGCTGCGTTGCAGGTCCATCTCCAGATAGTCGGCGCCCAGGTCGCGAGCCAGTTTGTAGGCGGCGGCGGTGGATTCCGGGGCATCGAACGACGCGCCACGGTGGGCGATCACCGCCGGGTGCGGAATGCCCAAACGGCTGGCCAGAGCATTCGGGGCGGGCTCATTGGCGGCCTGTGCCTGGCCGAGGCCGAGCATCAGGCTCAGCAGCAGGGCGCTTTTGATGAAGGTAACCGGCATGTCGAGATCCTTTCGCTAGAGTGTTCAATGACTTCTCTTTTAACAACTGAGCGTTACCAGCGCTATCGCCAGACCGACACAAACGTGTTCAAAACAGTTTTTTTCAGCGCCGGTGTGCGCTGCTTTGCAGTACTCTTGACCACGGCAGTTTCCCCGGCAGAGGGAAACCCGCGTCGTTTCCCTTGCGTGTAAACCATCGATCACCGGTCGTTAACGACCTTTTGTGAGGTTTATATGCGCATCACTTCCGAGCTCATCTGCCAGGCCGCCGACCAACTCAACGGCTTTGTCGGCCTCAACCGCAAGACCGGCCATTACATTGTGCGATTCAGCGAAGACTCGTTCGGCATGGACGTGGCCGATGACGGCATCATTCCGGTGAGCGAGTTTGTCTGGGCGCCGGGGCCGGAGCAGACCATGACGCTCAAGCGTGAATTGATTCAGTTGCTGCTGGATCAGAACATTGATGACCGGATCAACATTACCGAGCCGTTGCGGGTGTATATGACGCGGCGGGAAGTGCCGGAGATTTCAGCGGTGAGGAGTCTGGTGCAGGGCTGATGTTTTTGTGGTGATTGTTGGGGCCTCATCGCTGGCTTGCCTGCGATGGCGGCCGAAAGTACGCCACTGTATTCACAGCTGAAACCGATAATCCCGCTCAACCCTGCACACCCGCGTATGACACGCCGAATACCAGGTTGAGCGCCCACGCTCACGAATCTCACTGTGCTCGGGATGATGTTTCCACGCCAGAATCGCCGCTTCACTGGCCCAATACGAAACCGTAATCCCGAGCCCATCCTCGCCCCGGGCCGATTCCACACCGAGAAACCCCGATTGCTCGCGGGCCAGTTCCACCATGCGCTCAGCGGCCTCGGCGTACCCTTGATCACCTTCAGTGCGCAAAGACGTAAAAATCACCGCGTAGTAAGGCGTCGTCGCATTCATGATTTTTGCCTCACGCAAGCCTTGATGAAAGCGCGGACCAGCGGCGGCAGAATGCCTTTGAGCGCCGCACGTTCCGGCTGGAACAGCGTGGCGACGAAGAACGGATGACCTTTGAGCTCCACTGCCCGCAAATCCCCCTGGGAATCATGGCCAACGGCGCACATCTGTTGGGTCAATAACTCACGTTCGAACTCCGGATTCACCCCGAAGCGGCAGCGATACCCCTCACGTATTTCAGTCGTTTCGTACGCGTTGGCGATCAACGAGCCTTCAACCAAGTGAATGCTGTCGACAGCTTCCACTAGCGAACAGGTCAGTGGCGTCAAAAGGGCACGCGCCGCATCAGGATGTGTTTCGCCATGTTCGGCATCTTTCCAACCCAACACATGTCGGGCGAACTCCAATACCGCATGTTGAAACCCGCCACAGGTACCGAGAAACGGTCGCTGCTGCTCCCGGGCAAACCGCATCGCCCGCAACGCACCGTCCATGTCGCGGTAAGGGCTGGCGGGCACGCACCAGATGCCGTCGAAGTCATCCAGCGGTGTATCAGCGTTAATGTGGTCGGTGGCCAACCATTGAAATTGCACGTTCAGGTTGAGCTGTTCGGCGGCCATGCCGAGGGCGACGGGAATGGCTTGGTGGGCGGTGACGTGAGGGTCGTAGTCACCGATCAGGGCGATGCGGATGGCGCTGGTTTCCATGAGTGATCTCGACGCTTGTTGATTACTGGTACCCACTATAGATTGGCGTTTACGCACTCAATATTGGCGTTATCCCAAGTGATCAATGCAGCGACGCACTATCGGCTCGACTATCCCGACCTGGCCCTGATCCTCGCCTTGGTGCGCGGCGGCTCTCTGGCCCGGGCATCGAACTTGCTGAAGGTCGACGTTTCCACGGTGTTTCGCGCCGTCCGCCGACTGGAAGCGGCACTGGGTCAGCAACTGTTCGAAAAGAGCCGCGCCGGCTACTTGCCGACTACGCTCGCGCAAACCCTCGCCGAGCAGGCCGAACGTGCGGAACAAGCGCTGGAGGCAGCGCGAATTGGTGTGGAGCAAGGCGGGGAAGTCATCAGCGGCACCGTGCGCCTGACCTGCACCGATTCAGTCCTGCAAGGTTTACTGCTGCCGGCGCTGGCGCAGTTCATGCCGTCCTACCCGGCGCTGACGATCGAACTCAGCACCTCCAACGACTTCGCCAACCTCAGCCGCCGCGATGCCGACATCGCCTTGCGCCTCACTCGTACACCGCCTGAGCATTTGGTCGGTCGACGTCTGGCGGATATTTCCTATCGGGTGTGTGCCAGCGCGGGGTATCTGAACGCTGTCGACCCTGAAGACCTGGCTTCGCTGACCTGGATCGCACCGGACGATTTTCTCCCCGACCATCCCACCGTCGCCTGGCGGCGTCAGCACTTGCCCAGCGTCACACCGGCCTATCGCTGCAACAGCATGTTGTCGGTGACCGAGCTGGTGCGCGCCGGGTTAGGAGTCGCGGCCTTGCCGGATTTTTTGATCGGCGATACGTTGCAGCCACTGACCGGCCCGTTGCACGGTTACGACACCGCGCTCTGGTTGCTGACCCGTCCGGACTGCCGCGCCTTGCGCTCGGTGGTGACACTGTTTGATGAGTTGGGGCGGGCACTGCGATTGCCTTGAGCGAATGCTAAGCTTTTGGCGGCTCTTTGCGCACGAAGTGCTGATGCATCTCCGAGGTCAGGTTTTCAATACGTTCGGTCAAAGTCTTGGTCATCTCTGTAAGCCGGGTGTTTTGCTCGAGCAATTCCATCAGTTGCGCGGTATTTTTTGCAGCTTCGGCCTGACGTTCGCTGTTGGCCACGGCGATGGCCTCACGGTGCTGCGCATCGGCTTCCGACTGCGCTTTGTCGCGCGCCGCTTGACGGGTCTGGGCCAGCAGAATAAGCGGGGCGGCGTAGGCCGATTGCAGGCTGAACGCCAAGTTTAGAAGGATGAACGGGTAGACGTCGAAATGGGTCACGCCAAAGACATTGAGACACACCCAGAGCACCACGATCAGTGTCTGCGCACCGAGAAAGGTCGGCGTGCCAAAGAACCGCGCGAAAGCTTCGGCACGAAGGGCAAATTTGTCGTTGCCGAAGGTAGGTGCCAGATGGGCGTGAGGGCGGTGAAAGCGCAGGTGGTCGACGGGAGCGGTGGCCGTGGTTTTGGTGGTCGGGGTGGTCATGATGCTCTCTGCATGGCGCTGGGACTGAGGCTCACTATAGCCCCCGCGCCAGATTCATTCTGAAACACATTGCTCTGATTTATTCAGCTGACCGAGAAAGGGTAAGTAGCGGACATTGTCACTTTTCGCAGACCTGATAACAGGCCAGGAACATGTCCAGCGCCGACTCCACCACGGTGGACTGCATGTCCGGTGACAGTCCCGGCAGCCCCATGGAAATCTGCGGCCAGAACGCAAAGGACTTGAGCATTCCTTGGATCTGTTGGGCGGCAAAGGCGGGGTCGACCGGTTTCAATCGACCGTCCATCTGGGCCGCACGGATCCAGACGGTCAGGTCTTCTTCACGCTCGCCCATTCTGGCGACCATATTCTGCGCGCGCTCGGGAGAATGGATGGTGGCGGCGATGGCCACCCGCGCCAGATCGAGAAAATTGTCATCGCCCATCATCTGCAATTTCGCCTGAAACATCAGGCGCATCTGATCGCGCAGTGGCAGGTCAGGGCGGTAGGACGTTTCCTGTACTGCTGTCAGCCGTGTCCAAAGTTGATTGAGGATTTCGGCAAACAACTCTTCCTTGCTCGGGAAGTGGTTGTACACCGTGCGCTTCGACACGCCGGCAGTGGCGGCAATCTTGTCCATGCTGGTGATGTCGAAACCGTTGACACGGAACTCGGCAATCGCCGCCTGAATAATGGCTTCGCGTTTTCGGTCGGTGAGGCGCTGTGGAGCTGTCATAAGTACGCTTCGGCAGGAGGCAGAGGAAAGTTACACTCGGTAGTTTACTTGTGAGCGGCATTGATGCAACCTAGAAACTACACTGCTCAGTGTAATGTTTTGTTAATCCTGCGCAGCGAAAAATAGATCGTCCGGCTGATGCGTGCGTGCTTTGGCCATTTATCGTCCCACCGTGAAAAACCGCAATCTTGCGGTTTTTTCTGGAGTCACTCAGTCATGGCCACTTCAACATCCTCTGCGGATAACGCCCCTTTGCCTGAAGCTTCCCGTCAGGCAAAAGGGCACTTTCGAAACCATGCCCCCGTGCAACGCGCAAGTGGTCGCAACATGTTGCGCATCATGTGGAACATGATCTTCCACAAACCACGCAACACTCGCCCAGCGGCCCCCGTGCCTGTGCAAACCCTGACCCAGGCGGCATTGATCGCAGCGCCCAACCACAGCGTCTACCGCCTAGGCCATTCCACCGTACTGCTGAAACTGCGGGACAAATTCTGGATCACCGACCCGGTCTTCGCCGAGCGCGCCTCGCCGGTGCAATGGGCCGGCCCCAAGCGTTTCCACCAGCCACCGATCAGTCTGGAAGAATTGCCGCCGATTGAAGCGGTGATCCTGTCCCACGATCACTACGACCACCTCGACTATCACGCGGTGCTCAAACTGGCGGACAAGGCCAAGTACTTCCTCACCCCGCTGGGCGTGGGCGACACACTGATCAAGTGGGGCATCGATGCCAGCAAAGTGCGCCAACTCGATTGGTGGCAGGGCACCGAAGTCGAGGGCATTCAGTTCATCGCCACCCCGTCGCAACACTTTTCCGGCCGTGGTTTGTTCGATGGCAACGGCACACTTTGGGCATCCTGGGTGATGATCGACGGCGACACGCGGATCTTCTTCAGCGGCGACAGCGGCTATTTTGATGGCTTCAAACGCATCGGCGAACAGTACGGCCCGTTCGACCTGACGCTGATGGAAACCGGCGCCTACAACGTTGAGTGGCCACACGTTCACATGCAGCCCGAGCAAACTCTGCAAGCGCACATCGACCTCAAAGGTCGTTGGTTATTGCCGATTCACAACGGCACCTTCGATTTATCGATGCACGCTTGGTTCGAGCCTTTCGACCGGATCCTGGCGTTGGCCTGGGAGCGCAATGTGTCGATCACCACGCCGCAAATGGGTGAGGCGTTCAACGTGATGTACCCGCAACGAGGTTGCACGTGGTGGCTCGGGATGGAAAGTGAAAGCGATCAGGTCTCAGCGCAGAACGCGTGATGACTGACTGCCGGGCCGAAGGAAGCGGCCCGAGCTCCACATCCCGGCTAGCTCCGCGTATCGAGCAGCAGACTCAGATATTCCGAGATCTTCGCCACGGTCAAATCGCGAAACTTTCCACGGAGCATTTCATCCAGCTCCTCCTCAGTCAGCCCGAGCTTTTGCGCAGCCTCAGACTTATCCAACCGACCGGTTTCGAGGAGTATCCCGATCTTCATCACGTACTCAGACTTGGCCCGCATTTCACCTGCATCGRGATAGCCGAGCGCCTCATAAACGCTGTTGTCACTTCCATCGACATCAATCATCCGCTGACACCTCACTCCACCATCGCATAATCCGCCCGCCCAACCGGGTTCGGCGTCGACCCTTTCACATTCATCCCGCGACCCGGCGCAAACCCCGGAAAAAACACCAACCCTTGCGCCTCAAAGCAATACGCCAACGCCAGCCGGGTAACATCCAGCACATCGCGCTTGGCCTCAAACCGCTCGATGGCCTCTACCGAAACCCCGGATTCCCGAGCCAGCTCATCAACACTCCAACCCAGCATCGCTCGGGCTTGGGCGCAGTGGGCCGGGGTGAATTGGAAGAGGGCGATACGTTCCAGGGTGATTTTCATCGCATGAGAGGCCATGGTGTTCTCCGGGCTCGAGAGTGCTGATTCAAAATGTACTGTGTTTTTGTACAGTTGTTTTGCGCCCGGATCAAATTGATTTTTTGATTTGTGCTATTTCGAGGCTTCCATCCAGACGGACGGTGGCTGCCCCAGTACGCGACGAAACATGGTCGAGAACGCGGCCGGGCTGTCATAACCGAAATCCAGCGCGATGCGCGTGACCGCCGTGCCCGACGCCAACCGCGCCAAGGCCAGCACCACGCAGGCTCGCTGTCGCCATTGGCTGAAACTCAGGTCGGTCTGTTGTCGGAACAATCGATTAAACGTCCGCAGGCTAATATGCAATTGATCGGCCCATTGCTGCGGCGACTGGTGAACATTCGGTTGCCGCAGAAACGCCTGACACAACCCCAGCAACCGCGCATCGACAGGCAGGGGAATGTGCAACGGCAGGTGAGTGCTGCGCGCCAGTTCATGCAGCAGCAAGTCGATCAGCGCACCGTCACGCCGAGCCTCGTCATACGTCAGCGGGATCTCCACCGCCTCCATCAACAAATGCCGCATCAACGGCGACACACTGATCACCTGGCAGCGATCCCCCAGATCAACCGTCGTCGGTTCGATATACAAACTCCGCGTGCTCACCCCGAGCATCAGCACCTCATGCGCCATCCCCGGCGGAATCCACACCGCCCGCTGAGGCGGCACCACCCAATTGCCGTCATGCGTGCTGACCTGCATCACCCCGGTGGCGCCATACAACAACTGCGCCCGTCGGTGTGTATGACGAGGCAACTCATGGCCGTGGGAATAATCCGTGCCGATCGCCACCACCGGGCGAGGCGTGTCATCCAACAGATCAATCGAAACATTGCGCATCGAGCGGCTTCCAGCAGTTGGCGTAAACGCGAATATTATTGGCTGACTTGCTGAAGCAGGCCAAGGCGCATCGCTCTATCGTCGACCGCTCCCAACCAATGGACGACTCGCAATGTTCTATCTCCTGCTGACACTCTTTGGCTGCATGACCGGCATCACGGCGGTGCTGTTCGGCTTCGGCGGCGGATTCGTCGTGGTGCCATTGCTCTACCGCATGCTCACCGCTAGTCATGGAGCCGACGACCCCGTCAGCCAATCGGCGATGCATATTGCTGTGGCGACTTCGACCTGCGTGATGATCGTCAACGCACTGATCGCCACCGGCAAACACCAGCGCGCCGGGAACCTCATTCGCCATTACCTGTGGCCGTTGGGCGGGTTTATCGGAGTGGGCGCTATCGTCGGCGCCATGGCGGCGATGTGGGTGAGTGGCGAGGTGATTCGTTATGCGTTCATCGCGTACCTGGGCGTGACCATTGTGGATTGCCTGGTGAGACGCGGATTTCTTACGCGCACCGATAACGCAATCCCACGGCGATTGGGGAGGGCGGAAGTGTCTGGCGGTGGCATAGGAATTGGCGCTATCGCGACGTTTCTCGGCGTGGGGGGCAGCGTCATGACCGTGCCGTTGTTGCGGCGTTGTGGGTTGAGCATGAGTCAGGCGACGTCCATGGCCAATCCGTTGAGCTTGCCGGTCGCGGTGGCCGGGACGGTGACTTACATGGCCATGGCGGGGTTCAGCGAGTTTGATTTGGGGGCGTGGTTTATTGGCTATGTGGATTTGCTGGCGTTTGCGGTTTTGACGATGGGGTCGTTGGTGGGCATTCGATTGGCCACGCCCTGGATTGGGCGGATTCCGGATCGCATACACGCGCGGGTATATGTGGGTTTGCTGGTGTTGGTGATGTTGAGTATGTGTACCAACTAGGGTTGGATTTAGCAGCGTTATTCGCAAAAATATGCTTTCGTTCTGTCCAGGATTTCTACGCGGGAGCATGCCATGTCGATCCTCGAAAGCGATTGGAAGAAGTTCAAGGAACAGCGCAAAATTGCCCTGGAGCGATTTTGCCAAGGTGTTCTTGGCGATGCCAAGGCAATTACCCAACATGGGGCGCTATCAGCCCATGCTCGATATGGAATGCTCTATGGGGTGATCCAGGATCGAAACAAGGACATGGCCCGAGCCTTTGACCATCACAGCCAATCCCGTTCCAGTGCTCTCACCGCTTTAAGACTGTTTGTCATGCATGACTTGCTGACCGCCGCAGAGCTATCAATTCTCAGCGAAGATGCGCTTGAATACATCTCGGATGTCGTTCGCCAGCCCTATGAGCTTGAGTGGGTTGAAGAGATCGTGCGGCAGGACTGACACCTACTTATCCATGAATCCCGGCGCTTCCCGAACAATGAAGTGATCCAGGTTCTCAATATTCGCACTGAACACCCCGAACGTCTGCTCGGGGTTTTTCTTGCTCGGTACCTGCTTCAACTCCGGCGTCACGCCGTAAAAGAAGCAATACAAGTCCTTCCCGCTCTCGATGGCGTGCTTGATCTCTTCCAGAAACGCTTTGCGCTTGCGGTAGTTGTCGATCAGCTTTTTGCTCAAGTAAATGTTGACTGAATAAGGCTTTTTCTTCGCCTCGTCCGCTTGCTTGAACCAGACTTTTTGTTCGAAATCGATACGGAAACTCTGCGTGTAATCCTTGATCTCCTTGATCTTGCCCCAGTAAATCAGCCCCTTGTTGTCCTGCAGATACTCGATCCTCTTGAAGAACGACCCATAAGGCGCCGTGTGCTCACCAATCTTTAGCGGCATGCGCTTGAGCAACTCCTTGTCCTCGAAGTTCGACACAAAACACTCCACCGGATGGGCGAAGACGCTTGTCTTCTCCGGGGCCGATTCGCGGCCTGGATGCTCTGTGTCACTGTCCGCCGAAATGGCTTTCGGGGAGTTACCGATCCCATCCGCCGCCCCCGCCGGGTTCGACGGCTCACGCACATACTGACGCCGTGTCAGCAACAACTCTGATGGGAAATGCTCTTCGCGGCTGTCATCCGTTTCCGCACCGTCTGCTTCCACCCCGGAGGCCGAGGCCTTGAGACTGACATAAGAACAATCCGCCACATGCCGGGTGCTGGGCGTGTTCTTGAAGTGCGGGGTGCGAACGTAATTCACGTTTTTAGCGTTGAACGTCGTCAACACATTCGCCGCATCGAACGCTAAGCGGCAGGCATCGTTGGGGCACTGGAAGTGCTCCTTGGCGGAGTCGAAGTCCATGGTTTCGTCGAAATTCAGATCGCGCACGTCATAGATCGACAACTTGTCGTCGAGGCTGAGGCAGTAGGCGAGGTCGAATTTCATGAGTGTTCTAGCTCTTTATGGGATCGTTTTTATAGTCGCTAGGACCTCGTTCTGCACAGCTTTTTCACCAACCCGACCTACTTCGTTGTGCGGCTTTACCACTGATAGCAATGTGGTTACCGTTGTAGGATTAGTTTCCTACGGCTGTGCGCTGTTTCCTACGTTGGGTTCGGTTCATTCAACCCTCATCGACTGTGAGGCATGCCAGCAATACCCATTTTGCTCACGTAGCAAGGATAGTGACTCGATGACTTCGCCTGCACTCAACCAGATTTTGTTTGGTCCACCGGGAACCGGCAAGACGTACGCCACCATCGAGGCAGCTCTAGAAATCCTTGATCCTGAGTTTCTACAGGCTAACAACGATCGGGCAGCTTTGAAGAAGCGCTTCGATGAGCTATTTGCAGATGGGTATGTTGAATTCGTTACTTTTCATCAAAGCTTCAGCTACGAGGACTTTGTTGAGGGTTTGCGTGCAGAAAGTGGAGAGGACGGGCAACTGCGCTACGACGTTGTCGATGGCGTATTCAAAAAATTGTGCGCCAATGCCATCACCCATCTGAGAAAGCCTAGCGTTCCCTTTACGATAGGAGAGTCATTTGCTACGGGATATGTAGTTACGAGCGCGTCCGTTGAATTGCTCAATTTGAGTAAGCCCAAGGGGAAAGAACTACCGATAGGGATGAGCATCCTCAACACGCTTGCTGATTATGTGCGTTCCGGGCGATTAACCGTCACAGATATTCGCAACAACCTAGTTTTTGAAAAAGTCCCAGAAACCAAGCTGGATCCATATTTGGTTAAGGGATACATCAATATATTGCCGATTTTGGTCGAGCGCATTCTGAATTCTCAACCTGACTGTGAAGTGGGCAAGGTGGTAGCCGAGTCAAGCGATGTTCGCGTACTTATCATCGATGAAATAAACCGCGGAAATATTTCTCGGATATTCGGTGAGCTGATCACGTTAATTGAGCCGTCCAAGCGTGCCGGAGCTGATGAGGCATTGAAGGTGACGCTGCCGTATTCGAAGGATCATTTCAGCGTTCCGAGTAATGTCTATCTCATTGGCACTATGAACACTGCTGATCGCTCACTGGCTGGCCTAGATATCGCGTTGCGTCGTCGTTTCACTTTCCGTGAAATGCCGCCGAAGCCTGAACTACTGAAAAATATTTTCGTGGGCGAACTCAACATCGCCCAACTCCTTACCGTGATGAATCAACGAATCGAAATGCTGCTAGACCGTGATCATTGTCTGGGGCATGCGTATTTCATGCCTTTAGAGAGTGAACCTACGCTGAAACGGCTGGGAAAAATCTTTCGTGAGCAAGTGCTCCCATTGCTGCAAGAGTACTTTTTCGAGGACTGGCTGCGAATTCAGTGGGTGCTTAACGATCATCGCAAGGCCCCTGAAAATTGCTTTATCAAACAGCCACCGTTCAATCCGGGATCGTTGTTCGGTGATCAGGTAGTGCTCAGTAACCAAAGCAACCAATGGCTTATCAACGAAGATGCCTTCGACCGAATTGAGTCTTTTTGTGGAGTCGTTGATCACGAAGCGATCTCGTTGAACCTGCAAGGCGCTATCGAAGTTGAGAAAGGTGTGACGGCGTGAAACCCGTCATCACGGTTCGAGAGTACGGGAGACTGACGACGGATAAGGTGACTGCGCCGACGTTGGATCTTGCGCAAGTATCAGTGTCTGCCTTTGACTGGCTATGCAAGCTCAACGCTTCTTTCAGCAATGCTGGAGCTGCGCTGGTCCAACTTGAGAACCGTCGTTTACTGAAACTCGACAATTATGTCGGTGTACTGGAAACACCCTGCGGCACTCGACTCGAAATTCTTCCCAAGCATTTTGAACAAGAGGACTGTATCAAGCAGAGCAGAGCATTGTTGCGACGCATGATCCAAGCATCTCTAAATTTGCCTACCCGAGAAGTCGGCGCAGCGGATCTACAAAACTTCGATGCGCCGTTGAGCGAATGGGTCATGGGCCGATTCTTGCTGGCACTGGATCATTTGATTAAGCGAGGTCTACGCTTTGACTACCAGCGCGTAGAGGAAGAGCAGCGGTTCTTGCGTGGTCAATTGGATGTGGTCAACCAGATACGCCAACCTCCTGGTCGTCAACACCATTTTCAGATTCGACACGACATCTATCTGCCCGACCGACCAGAAAATCGTTTGCTCAAATTAGCGTTAGATCAGGTCTGCAAAACGACTAATGATGCCGGTAATTGGCGATTGGCTCATGAGCTAAGAAGCGTCTTGTTAGAGGTGCCTACAAGCCGTGACGTGCAACAGGATTTTAAACAATGGAGCAACGAGCGACTGATGGCGCACTACGTTCCGGTGAAACCCTGGTGCGAGCTAATAATCAAGCAACAGATGCCTTTGGCGATTGCAGGGGAGTGGCATGGCATGAGCTTGTTGTTTCCCATGGAGCGTCTGTTTGAGCGCTATGTCGCTGCGAGTCTTCGCAGGGATTTGCAGGGCGACGCCCGGTTGCAAGCTCAATCCCATAGTGAGTATCTGTGCCAGCACAAAGGCAAAAATTTCTTCCAGCTACGGCCGGATCTGATGGTTCACCATCAACAAAAAAGTTGGGTGCTGGACACAAAGTGGAAGAGGTTGAGTTCATCAGCTGAGGATAAGAGCTACGGTTTGAAGCAGTCCGACTTTTATCAGCTATTCGCCTATGGCCACAAATACTTGGCTGGCGAAGGTGAGTTGATGCTGGTTTATCCAAGGCGATCTGCGTTTGATACCCCGTTGCAGGTATTTGAGTTTGCTCCGAAGCTCCTGCTTTGGGTGCTGCCGTTTGATATGGACCGCGGCGTATTGTTGGGCGCACCTGAGGGATTCCCACTTCAGTCTCAGCAACTGCAATCGAGTGAACAATCGGCTTGATGTTCAATCTTCCAATTCAAATGGGTGCAGGGTGCTGCACCCAATGTTTTAGCGGCTTTCTAAAGTTGAAATAGCCGCGAGGCCTTCCTCCACCAAGATGTCTGCTGTTGGGGTAGCAGGATGCAAGGCATGTCCCGCAGCCGAATCCAGGGCTCATTCTGCCAGTGCAACAAACTCAGTTGCATTTGTGGCCAATCCAGAACGCTCAATGTCGGACGCTCCACTGCCCGAACTGTTCTGGCGTCACGTAGTGCTGGCACAACCTGATGCGTGAGCCATTCGCGCAATGAGCGATACTCCGGGCAATAGTGATAAACCAATAATGCATACACCCCTGATTCGCTGAGCATCAGTCGTTCCTCTGGTGCTCCGTGGGCATGTACCAATAACATCCGTCGCTGATCTGCATCGAGTTTTCGAGACATGCGTTCATCCAAATACTTGCCCATCAGTCGCCCCATATCTCGTGCGCAAAACCAGGCTTGGTTTTCGAACAGTAGGGCGTGGAGATGAATGTCGTGACGGGTGAATAGCGTGGAGACGAGCGACTCCCGCTCACTGTTCGTTGGTGTGGGAAAAATTCTGGAGATACATTGAGTAGACATAATCCGTGACCTCTACGTTTAAGGGGCAGGGCTAGGCCCAACGTAGAGTGGATTTAAGAAATCCCAACGAACAAAGCCGTCACATTCGAGCAACACATCATCCAAAGGTGGATTGTGCGTCTGTGTGGTTGGCCAAGCTTCTACGTTGGGCGTTTCTTAGGCACCTGCAATGGAGCTTAGAGGTGCTTTGAGCGGGCATCAATGCGGATACGGCTGTAAGTGCTTGAACGAGCCCCATGAAAGACAGGACACCGTTTCCCCCTTACGATAAGGGATAGGCAAACGGTTATGTTTATGACTAACAGCAACGATAAGAG
>NZ_JBFUKU010000040.1:0-29228 GCF_056400685.1 Pseudomonas sp. P5_A12
GGGATTACCAGACGGGGCTTTTTAATGGCCTGGGGAATTAGACGAGTGGTTTAGGCTCGTGTTCTTTTTCCTGGGCTTGTTCGTGTTGCTCTACGGCTTCCTGAACGGAGCGTGGTGCTTCTTCGATGACCGCTTCGGCAGGCGCCGCTTCGACCACTTCAGCTGCAACCGGAGCCGCAGCGGCAGCCTGTTCGGCTTCCTTCTGCAGACGCTCTTCTTCACGCTTGCGACGACGCACTTCACGTGGGTCGTTCGGCGCACGGCCGCTTGGCGTCAGGGCGCTGACCGGGGCAGCTTCAACGACCGGTTCCGCCACTTCGGCAACCACTGGAGCCGGCGCTTCAACGACTGGAGCAGGTTCGGCTGCCACAACCACTGGTTCGGAAACCATGGCTTCAGCCACCGGGGCTTCAACGACTGGCGCTGGCGCTTCGACGGCTGTCTCGGCAACCCAGTTGAACGCGGTTTGTTCTTCACGAACTTCGCGGACAGCTTCGGTCACGGTTTCAGTGACGGTTTCGGCAACCGGCTCAGCAGCAACTACTGGTTCGGCGGCTGGTTCAGCGACGGTAGCAGGCTCGGCGGCAGCTTCAACAACAGGCTGTGCTTCACGAACCGGAGCCACTTCGATTTCCGGAGCGGCAGTCGCTTCGACCGGAGTCGTTGCTTCAACCACTGGCGCTTCAACCGGAGCAGGTTCCTGAGCAGCAGCAGTGGCGCGTTCGGCTTGCTCGTGGGCTTGTGCTTCAGCCGGTGCGCTGATCACGGTGCTGGCAACGGCTGCGGTCACAGCCAGGCCGGCGGCCAGATCAGAAGTGCTTGGAGCTTCGTTGCTTTCGCCAGCTTCGTTACCTTCGGATTCTTCCGAACCTTCGATCACGTTGCCGTTGGCATCACGCTGACGCTCGCGACGGTTGCTGCGACGACGCTGACCACGGGAGCGGCGGCGTGGACGATCGCCTTCGGCGCCTTCCTGACCGTCTTCCTGCAGTTGCTCTTCGTTTGCTGTCAGCTCTTCTTCAGCGACGGCGGCAACGGCTTGTTCTGCACGTGGCTGACGTTCTTCACGCGGTGGGCGTGGAGCGCGTTCTTCACGTGGCTGGCGAGCCGGACGCTCTTCAGCGGTAGCAGTAGCAGTAGCGGCAGCGGCAGCAGCGGCCGGAGCGGCATCCAGAGGCTCGCGCAGTTCACGAACCGGACGCTCTTCACGCTCGCCACGTGGCTTGCGGTCTTCGCGTGGAACGCGCGGTGCACGTTCTTCACGAGGTGCGCGTGGTGCGCGCTCTTCACGTGGAGCGCGTTCTTCACGGGCTACGGCCGGGGTTTCTTCGCGGGCTTCACGTGGCTCACGGGGTGCGCGCTCTTCACGTGGTGCACGTTCCTCACGAGGCTTGCGTTCTTCATCGCGGCGACCATTACGGTTGCGGCTCTGCTGACGACCGTTGCGGCGCTCTTCGTTACGGGCCGGGCGCTCGGTGGTCGCTGGTTTTTCAACCACAACCGGAGCAGCAGGCTCTTCCTTGATTGCGAACAGGCTGACCAGCGACTTCACCAGGCCTTTGAACAGGCTTGGTTCTGGCACGGCAACCGGTGCAACTACCGGTGCGGCAGCGACGACTTCGGTCGGAACCGGAGCGTTGGCACGGGCCGGAGCGGTCTTGACCGCGGCTTCCTGACGAACCAGCGTGCGGGTCGCAGCGGCTGGCTGGACTTCTTCGACTTCGGCAGCGGCAGCAGCGATTTCGTAGCTGGACTGATTGATGCTGGCTTCCGGGCTGTCATCGCGCAGACGCTGAACTTCGAAGTGCGGCGTTTCGAGGTGATCGTTCGGCAGAATGACGATGCGGGCGCGGGTGCGCAGTTCGATCTTGGTGATCGAGTTGCGTTTTTCGTTGAGCAGGAACGCAGCAACCGGGATCGGCACTTGTGCGCGAACTTCGGCGGTGCGGTCTTTCAGGGCTTCTTCTTCGATCAGGCGCAGGATCGCCAGCGACAGCGATTCAACATCACGGATGATGCCAGTGCCGTTGCAACGCGGGCAAACGATGCCGCTGCTTTCGCCCAGGGATGGACGCAAGCGCTGACGGGACATTTCCAGCAGGCCGAAGCGCGAGATGCGACCGACTTGCACGCGAGCGCGGTCGGCTTCCAGGCATTCGCGGACTTTCTCTTCCACGGCGCGCTGGTTCTTGGCAGGGGTCATGTCGATGAAGTCGATGACGATCAGGCCGCCGATGTCGCGCAAACGCAACTGACGGGCGATTTCTTCGGCGGCTTCAAGGTTGGTCTGCAGAGCGGTTTCTTCGATGTCGCTGCCTTTGGTGGCGCGCGCCGAGTTGATGTCGATGGACACCAGGGCTTCGGTCGGATCGATAACGATGGAGCCGCCGGAAGGCAGTTCGACTACGCGCTGGAAAGCGGTCTCGATCTGGCTTTCGATCTGGAAACGGTTGAACAGCGGAACGCTGTCTTCGTACAGTTTGATCTTGCTGGCGTACTGCGGCATCACCTGGCGGATGAAGGTCAGGGCTTCGTCCTGGGCTTCAACGCTGTCGATCAGCACTTCGCCGATGTCCTGGCGCAGGTAATCGCGGATGGCGCGGATGATCACGTTGCTTTCCTGGTAGATCAGGAACGGCGCGGAACGATCCAGGGAAGCTTCTTTGATGGCGGTCCAGAGTTGCAGCAGGTAATCGAGGTCCCACTGCATTTCTTCGCTGCTGCGGCCCAGGCCGGCAGTGCGCACGATCAGACCCATGTCGGCCGGGGCAACCAGACCGTTCAGGGCTTCACGCAGTTCGTTGCGTTCTTCACCTTCGATACGACGGGAAATACCGCCGGCACGCGGGTTGTTCGGCATCAGAACGAGGTAACGACCGGCCAGGCTGATGAAGGTGGTCAGGGCAGCGCCCTTGTTGCCACGTTCTTCTTTTTCGACCTGAACGATGACTTCCTGGCCTTCGCTCAGGACGTCTTTGATATTGACGCGGCCTTCGGGGGCTTTCTTGAAGTATTCGCGGGAGATTTCTTTGAGGGGCAGGAAGCCGTGGCGCTCGGAGCCGAAATCGACAAAGGCAGCCTCAAGGCTTGGTTCGATGCGAGTAATCCGGCCTTTATAGATGTTGGCCTTCTTCTGCTCGCGTGCACCGGATTCGATGTCCAGGTCGTAGAGGCGTTGGCCATCTACCAGTGCAACACGCAACTCTTCGGGTTGAGTTGCGTTAATCAGCATTCTTTTCATGTAGTACCGTCGGTTTCCGGGCTGCCGGAAACGGCGTTCGGCACACACGACTTCTCACGGTCGGTGTCAGGTGCGTCAGGAGTGGTTGGCCACTCCAGTGTCTAGCGAACCCCGACCAATTGGGCCGGTGTCGCGACGTACGCGTCCTGCTTGCTGTGGCTACTTAAGCACTCAGTCAGGAGGAGGAATCAACCAGCGGCTGTGGACGAGATGAAGCGTCTTGATAAAGCCTATTGCTACACAGTCCGGCGGTTGTGCATCTCCACCCTACACGTATCCCTGATAATTCGGGTGCTGCCGCGCGCAGAATCCGCAGCGGGTTGGCATTTACCGTGAGCTCCGAAGGGGGAGGTCACGCATCATGGCTAATTTAGGCGTTGTTTCCGAAGCGTTCGCCCAGGGTCRTTCGTGGCTGACTGCACTTTGTGAACTGGCCGTGAATATTTGTTCGCAAGGCGAGTGAAAACTCTGCTTTGCGGCATGATTCAGGCCTCATGTCACCTGCGCTTGTTACAGCTGCAAACTCCACCGTTACGTAGCGAAAGCCCCGTAGGACGGCCTCGCGTCCTGGTGAATTGCGTTGGTCAGGGCCGGTTTTTGACCGTTGGTCCGCTGTCCAGCCGCTTTTGGCGGCGTTCGCGACTATAGCAGCAATGATTAAGTGCTTCAATTCCATAAAAAATTGTTATCATCCGCGCCATGACGACTACAGCCCCTTCGACCCCAGCCGTACAACTGCTGGAGGTCTCGCCGGAATATGCCGGCCAACGTATTGATAACTTCCTTCTCGCTCGGCTTAAAGGCGTGCCCAAGACCCTGATTTACCGCATTTTGCGCAAAGGCGAAGTGCGAGTGAACAAAGGTCGGATCAAGCCCGAATACAAGCTGCAGGCGGGCGATATCGTGCGCGTGCCGCCGGTTCGTGTGCCTGAACGTGACGAGCCGGTGCCACTGGCTCAGGGCCTGCTTCAGCGCCTCGAAGCCTCGATTGTTTTTGAAGACAAAGCGCTGATCGTGATCAACAAGCCCTGCGGCATTGCGGTTCATGGCGGCAGCGGCTTGACTTACGGTGTGATCGAAGCCTTCCGCCAGTTGCGTCCTGATTGCAAGGAACTCGAACTGGTTCACCGTCTCGACCGTGATACCTCAGGCCTGCTGATGATCGCCAAGAAGCGCAGCATGCTGCGACATTTGCACACGGCATTGCGCGGCGATGGCGTCGATAAGCGCTATATGGCGCTGGTCCGCGGTAACTGGGCTGCCTCGATCAAGCAAGTTCGTGCGTCGCTGGGCAAGAGCAATCTGCGCTCCGGCGAGCGCATGGTCGAGGTCGACGAGGAGGAGGGCAAGGAGTCCGTGACCGTGTTCAAGGTGCTGCGTCGTTTCGGCGACTTTGCCACCCTGATCGAAGCCAAGCCGATCACTGGCCGGACTCACCAGATCCGTGTCCATACCCTGCACGCCGGGCATTGCATCGCCGGCGATACCAAGTATGGCGACGAAGGTTTCAGCAAGGAAATCCGCGACCTGGGCGGCAAGCGCCTGTTCCTCCACGCTTACATGCTGACCGTGCCGCTGCCTGATGGTGGCGAGCTGAAATTGCAGGCGCCTGTGGACGAGATGTGGGCCAAGACCGTGGAGCGATTGAGTGCGCCACTCTGATTACAAACTGCTGATTTTCGATTGGGACGGCACGTTGGCCGACTCCATTGGTCGGATTGTCGAGGCGATGCATGTCGCGTCCGAACGCTCCGGATTTGCGTTGTGTGATGACTTTGCGGTCAAGGGCATTATCGGCCTGGGTTTGCCAGAGGCGATTCGCACCCTGTATCCCGAGATTGGCGATACCGAATTGGTCGCCTTTCGTCAGCACTATGCGGATCACTACATCGCCTCCGAAGCCGTGCCTTCGCCGCTGTTTGAGGGCGTAATCGAGTCGATGGAGGCGTTCCGTGCCGAGGGGTATCATTTGGCTGTGGCGACGGGCAAGGCGCGTCGCGGGCTGGATCGGGTGCTGAAGTCCCACGGTTGGGGAGATTATTTCGATATCACCCGCGCCGCTGACGAAACCGCGAGCAAGCCGCATCCGCTGATGCTTGAGCAGATTCTCGCTCATTGCGAGGTTCGTCCCGAGCAGGCGTTGATGGTCGGCGACTCCTCCTTCGACCTGCAGATGGCGCGCAACGCCGGCATGGACTCGGTGGCGGTCAGCTACGGCGCGCAATCGATCGAGGCGCTGAAGCTGTTTGAGCCGGCCTTGACCATTGATCGTTTTTCAGAATTGCATGCCTGGCTGGGTCAGCGGGTTTAATAGATTTTTGCTGGGGTAGGTGTAATGACCGACGAATGGAAAGCGCCCGCCAAGGCGAGCGCAGAGAGCGGTGACGAAAAAAGCTGGAAGCTGCTGGAAAAAACCCTGCTGGCCAGTGTGCAGGAGCAACGCCGGTCGCGTCGCTGGGGGATTTTCTTCAAGCTGCTGACTTTCGTGTACCTGTTTGTCGCACTGATCCTGTTCACGCCGCTGATGGACCTGGAAAAGAGTGCGACCAGCAGCTCCAACTACACAGCATTGATCGACGTGACGGGCATGATTGCCGACAAGGAGCCGGCCAGCGCTGACAACATCGTCGGCAGTCTGCGTGCCGCTTTCGAGGATGAGAAAGTCAAAGGCGTCATCCTGCGCATCAACAGCCCGGGCGGCAGTCCGGTGCAGTCGGGTTACGTGTATGACGAGATCGTCCGTCTGCGCGGCCTGCATCCGGATACCAAGGTGTATGCGGTGATTTCGGATCTGGGGGCTTCTGGTGCTTATTACATTGCCAGTGCGGCGGATCAGATCTACGCCGACAAGGCGAGCCTGGTGGGTTCCATTGGTGTGACGGCAGCCGGCTACGGCTTTGTCGGCACCATGGAGAAGCTGGGTGTCGAGCGTCGCACCTACAACTCGGGTGAGCACAAATCGTTCCTCGATCCGTTCCAGCCGCAGAAGCCTGAGGAAACTCAATTCTGGCAGGGCGTGCTGGACACAACGCATCAGCAGTTCATCAACAGCGTCAAGAAGGGGCGCGGCGACCGCCTCAAGGACAAAGAACATCCTGAGCTGTTCTCTGGTCTGGTCTGGAATGGTGAGCAGGCGCTACCGCTTGGTCTGATTGACGGTCTGGGCAATGCCAGTTCGGTAGCGCGCGACGTGATTGGTGAGAAAGAACTGGTGGACTTCACCGTTCAGGAATCGCCGTTCGATCGCTTCTCGAAAAAGCTCGGTGCCAGCGTGGCGGAGCAGTTGGCGATGTGGATGGGCTTTCATGGTCCGTCGATGCGCTGATCCCGTGGCTGCATAAAGAAACCGGCCTTCGTGGCCGGTTTTTTGTGCTCAGGGGATTTGCACGCCTTCGGCCAGCAGCATGTCTATCAGGCGGATCAGTGGCAGGCCGATCAGGCTGGTGGCGTCAGGGCCTTCGGTGCTTTGAAACAGGCTCACCCCCAACCCTTCGGCCTTGAAGCTGCCTGCGCAGTCGTAGGGCTGCTCGGCGCGCAGGTAGCGTTCGATGCGTGCCTGATCGAGTGCGCGCATGTGGACGGTGAACGGCACGCAATCAACCTGGCAATCGCCAGTCTGGCTGTTGAGCAGTGCCAGTCCGGTGAGGAAGGTCACACTGGCACCGCTGGCGGCCAGCAATTGTTCGCGGGCCTTTTCGAAGGTGTGGGGTTTGCCGATAATCCTGTCGCCGAGTGCCGCGACTTGGTCGGAGCCGATGATCAGATGGGCGGTATGGCTGCCCGCAAGTGCCAGGGCTTTTTCTTTGGCGAGGCGTTTGACCAGTTCGATGGCCGGCTCACCCGGTCGATGGCTTTCGTCGATATCCGGCGAGCTACAGGTGAACGGCAGCTGCAACCGGGCCAGCAATTCCCTGCGATACACTGAGCTTGAAGCAAGTAATAATGGCAGCATGCGCAACTCCAAAAGTCAGGCGTGAATTCTAGCGGAGGCTTGCAAGTGACGGACAGGGCTGAATTTCCTTTGACATGGCTGGGGGCATCCCTATAATGCTGCGCCTATGTTGAATGACCCGATTCCACCTCACGTTGACCCGCGCAAATTGGCTGATCGTGGCACCACCCTTCAAGGTGAATTGCTGCTGGCCGATTTGGAGAGACTCTGCGACCCGCTTTCCGACACTGTCGGTACGGTGCAGGCTAAATTCGTTTTTGAACGAGATGAACGTAAATCTGTGGTCATCCACAGCTTTATCGACACCGAGGTCAAAATGGTTTGCCAGCGTTGTCTTGAGCTGGTCACCCTGCCGATCCATAGCGAATGCAGTTATGCTGTGGTGAAGGAGGGTGCGAATACCCAGTCGTTGCCGAAAGGTTATGACGTGCTGGAACTGGGCGAAGATCCTTTGGATCTGCAGTCACTGATCGAGGAGGAGCTTCTGCTCGCCTTGCCCATTGTGCCTGCTCATCATCCGGAAGAATGCCAGCAGCCGGCGGGTCTCGATGAGCCCGAACCGAGCGAGGACGAGGTAACGCGGTCCAACCCGTTCAGTGTATTGGCGCAGTTAAAGCGTGACCCAAACGTTTAGGAGTTAATCAATTATGGCTGTTCAGCAGAACAAAAAATCCCGCTCCGCCCGTGACATGCGCCGTTCGCACGACGCTCTCGAGGCAAGCACCCTGTCTGTAGAAAAAACCACCGGTGAAGTTCACCTGCGTCACCACGTATCGCCAGAAGGCGTATACCGTGGCCGTAAAGTGATCGACAAGGGCGCTGACGAGTAATCACTTGTCCGCTCAAGTCATCGCGATTGACGCAATGGGCGGGGACTTCGGTCCCCGCAGCATTGTTCAGGCCAGCATCGCTTGCCTGTCTGCTACGCCCTCGCTGCACCTGACCCTCGTCGGTCAACCCTCCCTTCTTGAAGAATTGCTTTCCGGCCAATCGGCTGTGGATCGCTCGCGCCTGTCGATTGCGCCTGCGTCCGAAGTCATCACCATGGACGAAAAGCCTGCACAGGCCTTGCGCGGCAAGCCCGACTCGTCGATGCGTGTGGCGCTGGAATTATTGCGAGACGGCAAGGTTCAGGCCTGTGTCAGTGCCGGCAATACCGGTGCGCTGATGGCGTTGTCGCGGTTTGTGCTCAAGACCTTGCCGGGCATTGATCGTCCGGCAATGGTAGCGGCGATTCCGACGCAAAAGGGCTACTGCCAGTTACTCGATCTGGGCGCCAACGTCGATTGCAGTGCCGAGCACTTGTTGCAGTTCGCAATCATGGGTTCGGTGGCGGCGGAGACGCTTGGCATTGCTCGCCCGCGCGTAGCGCTGCTGAACATCGGTACCGAAGACATCAAGGGCAATCAGCAGGTCAAGCTGGCGGCCACCTTGTTGCAGGCTGCTCGGGGTATCAATTACATCGGATTTGTCGAAGGTGACGGTTTGTACCGTGGCGAGGCGGATGTGGTGGTGTGCGACGGCTTTGTCGGCAATATCCTGCTCAAGTCCAGCGAGGGGCTGGCGACCATGATTGCCGGACGCATCGAAGCCTTGTTCAAGAAAAACCTTGCGTCGAAAATGGTCGGCGCTCTGGCGTTGCCGCTGATGAAGCGTCTTCAAGCCGAGCTCGCACCTGCACGGCATAACGGTGCCAGCTTCCTTGGTTTGCAAGGGATTGTGGTGAAAAGCCACGGTTCGGCCGGGGTTCAGGGGTTTCAAAGCGCCATTTCCCGTGCGTTGATCGAAATTCAGGAAAATCTGCCGGAGCGGATTCACGGTCGTCTGGAGGATTTGTTGCTTTAGGCATTTTCGTCGGACAATGCTTAAATGTGACCGCTTGGGCCAATTGGCTATCCAACTGTCAGTTTCTTGCGTCCCCACTTGGGACATCAATTCTCCGACGACAAGATCATTAGGGGCTTGTTACATGTCTGCTTCCCTCGCATTCGTCTTTCCAGGACAGGGTTCGCAGTCCCTCGGCATGCTGGCCGAGTTGGGCGCGCAACATCCGGTTGTCCTCGAAACATTCAAAGAAGCTTCCGATGCTCTGGGTTACGACCTGTGGGCACTGACCCAGCAAGGGCCGGAAGAGCAACTCAATCAAACCGATAAAACCCAGCCGGCCATTCTGACCGCCTCGATCGCCCTGTGGCGTCTGTGGCTGGCTGAAGGCGGCGCGCGCCCGGCTTACGTTGCCGGTCATAGCCTGGGCGAGTACAGCGCTCTGGTTGCTGCGGGTAGTCTGAGCCTGGGCGACGCGGTCAAGCTGGTAGAGCGCCGTGGTCAGTTGATGCAGGAAGCCGTTCCGGCCGGGCAGGGTGGCATGGCCGCCATTCTCGGTCTGGATGATGCCGACGTGCTGGCAGCCTGTGCCGAAGCGGCACAAGGTGAAGTGGTCAGTGCGGTGAACTTCAACTCCCCGGGCCAGGTGGTGATCGCCGGTGCCAAGGCAGCGGTCGAGCGCGCCATCGAAGGCTGCAAGGCCCGTGGTGCCAAGCGCGCCATGCCATTGCCGGTCAGCGTGCCGTCGCACTGCGAGCTGATGCGCCCGGCGGCCGAGCGTTTTGCCGAGTCCATTGCTGCAATCGACTGGCAAGCGCCGCAGATTCCTGTTGTGCAGAACGTCAGCGCCAATGTGCCGGCCGATCTGGACACCCTCAAGCGTGATCTGCTTGAACAGCTCTACAAGCCTGTGCGTTGGGTTGAATCGGTCCAGGCGCTGGCCGCCAAGGGCGCGACCCAGCTGGTCGAATGCGGCCCCGGCAAAGTGCTGGCCGGCCTGAACAAACGCTGCGCCGAAGGCGTGTCGACATCCAACCTCAATACCCCAGACGCTTTCGCTGCCGCCCGTGCAGCGCTGGCCTGAATCAGGAGAAGCTTGCATGAGTCTGCAAGGTAAAGTTGCATTGGTCACCGGCGCGAGCCGCGGTATCGGCCAGGCTATTGCCCTGGAGCTGGGTCGTCAGGGTGCCATCGTGATTGGCACCGCGACCACCGCTTCCGGTGCCGAGCGCATCGCCGCAACCCTGAAAGAAAACGGTATTCAAGGCACTGGTCTTGAGCTCAATGTCACCAGCGACGAATCCGTAGCTGCAGTACTGGCGAGCATCACTGCACAGTTCGGTGCGCCGGCGATCCTGGTCAACAATGCCGGTATCACCCGCGATAACCTGATGATGCGCATGAAAGACGACGAGTGGCATGACGTTGTCGATACTAACCTGAACAGTCTGTTCCGCCTGTCCAAGGGCGTATTGCGCGGTATGACCAAAGCCCGTTGGGGACGAATTATCAGTATTGGCTCGGTTGTGGGTGCCATGGGCAACGCAGGCCAAGTAAACTACGCTGCCGCCAAGGCCGGTCTGGAAGGTTTCAGTCGTGCACTGGCGCGTGAAGTCGGTTCGCGTTCGATTACGGTAAACTCGGTGGCCCCTGGGTTCATCGACACCGATATGACCCGTGAACTGCCCGAGGCGCAGCGTGAAGCCTTGCAGACGCAGATTCCGCTGGGCCGTCTGGGGCAAGCTCAAGAGATCGCGTCTGTGGTCGCTTTTCTTGCGTCCGACGGTGCGGCTTACGTTACTGGGGCTACAATCCCGGTGAACGGCGGGATGTACATGAGTTAAATGTGACGGATCGCTTCAAAAAAATGTCATACGAGCTGTCTAAAATCCGTTATAAAGCTGCAATCTATTTATAGGCAGAGGGCTGTCGGGTTTGAGGAGTGAAGCTTTCAGTTGAAAAGCTGAAAAGTCTTTCTATACACTTACCCACTGGCCAGCTGCCTGAATTTGTCCATTAGGAGTGAAAACAAGGTATGAGCACCATCGAAGAGCGCGTCAAGAAAATCGTTGCTGAGCAACTGGGCGTTAAAGAAGAAGAAGTGGTCAACACTGCTTCCTTCGTTGAAGACCTGGGTGCCGACTCCCTTGACACCGTTGAGCTGGTGATGGCTCTGGAAGAGGAATTCGAGACCGAAATCCCTGACGAAGAAGCCGAGAAGATCACTACTGTACAAGCCGCAATCGATTACGTTACTAACCACCAGGCTTAATAGCTTGTAATCGTTGCTTGCTGTCATGGAAAAACCGCACTGCCATCACGGCGTGCGGTTTTTTCTTTAGGCATGATGCAAAGTCGTCATTTGAAAAAAAAGGAGAGTGCTGTGTCGCGTAGACGCGTCGTAGTCACCGGTATGGGTATGTTGTCGCCACTGGGCACTGATGTGCCGAGCAGTTGGCAGGGCATTCTGGCTGGCCGCAGTGGCATTGGTCTGATCGAACACACCGACCTTTCTGCCTATTCCACCCGTTTTGGCGGCTCGGTAAAGGGCTTCAATGTCGAGGAATACCTGTCGGTCAAGGAAGCTCGCAAGCTCGACCTGTTTATTCAGTACGGTCTGGCCGCAGGTTTTCAGGCCGTACGCAACGCCGGTCTGGAAGTCACTGACGCCAACCGCGAGCGAATCGGCGTGGCCATGGGTTCGGGTATTGGCGGTCTGACCAATATCGAAGAAACCAGCCGTACCCTGCATGATACCGGCCCACGGCGGATCTCTCCGTTTTTCGTGCCTGGCTCGATCATCAATATGATTTCCGGTTTCCTGTCCATACACCTGGGTGTACAGGGACCTAACTATGCCATCGCCACCGCATGTACCACTGGTACTCACTGCATTGGCATGGCTGCCCGCAACATCATGTACRACGAAGCCGACGTGATGATTGCCGGTGGCGCCGAGATGGCCGCGTGTGGTCTGGGCATGGGCGGTTTTGGTGCCGCCCGCGCGCTGTCGACCCGCAACGATGAACCGACCCGTGCCAGCCGTCCTTGGGATAAGGGCCGTGATGGCTTCGTCTTGTCCGACGGTGCCGGTGCTCTGGTGCTCGAAGAACTGGAGCACGCCAAGGCGCGCGGTGCGACCATCTACGCCGAGCTGATCGGCTTCGGCACCAGTGGCGATGCTTACCACATGACCTCGCCACCGGCGGACGGTGCTGGTGCTGCTCGTTGCATCACCAACGCCCTGCGCGATGCCAAGGTCAACGTTGATCAGGTTCAATACATCAACGCCCACGGAACCTCGACTTCAGCCGGCGACCTCGCGGAAGCCTGTGCGATCAAATCGGTGTTCGGCGACCACGCTTACAAGCTGGCTGTCAGTTCGACCAAGTCCATGACCGGCCACTTGCTGGGCGCAGCGGGCGCAGTCGAGGCAATCTTCAGTGTGCTGGCGATCAACGGCCAGGTAGCGCCACCGACCATCAACCTTGATGAGCCGGACGAAGGGTGCGACCTCGACTTTGTGCCGCACACAGCGCGCAACATGGACATCGATGTGGTGCTGTCCAACTCGTTCGGTTTTGGCGGAACGAACGGCTCACTGGTGTTCCGCCGGTTCGCTGACTGATGGACAGCTGGGTCGACGGTCAGCCGGCTGACGCTTTGTCGCTGAAAGATCGCGGCCTGGCTTACGGCGATGGTCTGTTCGAGACCATTGCCGTGTGTGGCGGGCAGCCATTGTTGCTGGATCGGCATCTGTCGCGTCTGGCGCAAGGCTGCTCACGCCTGGCGATCACTGTTGATCACGAGCTGATCCGCAGCGAACTGTTGGCTTACGCCGCAGCGCTCGGTGAGGGTGTGCTCAAGCTCATTCTCACGCGCGGCGACGGTTTGCGCGGTTATGCCCCTGATCCTTCGGCGCAGGCCCGACGCATTCTGCAAGGCAGTCTTCACCCTGCTTATCCAGCTGCACATGCCGAGCTGGGCATTCGATTATTCCCTTGTACTACTCGGCTTTCCAATCAACCGTTGCTCGCCGGGCTCAAACACCTGAACCRTCTGGAGCAAGTGATTGCCCGTGCCGAATGGCAGGACACCGAACATGCTGAAGGTTTGATGCTCGATCAGACCGGCCGCGTAATCGAAGGCGTATTCAGCAATCTGTTCCTGGTGCGCGATGGGGTGCTGATCACCGCCGATTTAAAACGCTGTGGCGTGGCCGGGGTGATGCGTGACGAATTATTGTTTCAAGCCGAGTCACTGGGAATTCCCACGCAAATCACCGACATCAGCCTCGATCAGCTGCAATGGGCTGATGAGGTCTTCGTCTGCAACAGCGTGTATGGCGTTTGGCCGGTGTGCGCCTATGCTGCGTTGAGCTGGCCGGTTGGGCCGCTCACCCGTAAACTCCAAACCATTGCCTGCGCGCTACTGGATGCTTGATACGTGAGACGTAAATTCTTGCTGCTGCTGGAAACCGGATTGGTTCTGGCGGGGCTGTGTCTGGGCGCTTCTGCCTGGAAAATTCATTCGGCGCTGGAACAACCGCTGAATATCACCCAGGAAGAACTTCTGGAAGTGCCCAAGGGCACGACACCAACCCGCACCTTCTATCGACTCGAAGCCAAAGGCGTCATCAAGGATGCGTTCTGGCTGCGCGTTTACTGGCGCTTCAATCTACCCAAGCAACCGTTGCACAGCGGCGAGTACCGCATGGTCCCGGGCATGACGGTTGAGGGGCTGATCGAGCTGTGGAAGCGTGGCGAAATGGTTCAATACAGCCTGACCCTGGTCGAAGGCTGGAATTTCCGTCAGGTTCGCGCAGCCCTGGCCAAAGACGAAAAGCTTGAGCAGACCCTCGACGGGTTGAGCGACAGTCAGGTGATGGAGAAAATCGGTCATCGCGGGATCTTTCCGGAAGGACGTTTCTTCCCTGATACCTATCGGTTTGTGCGCGGCATGACCGATGTCGATCTGCTGAAAAAAGCCTATGATCGCCTCGACGAAGTGCTCGCCAAAGAGTGGGACAGGCGCGCTGCTGACGTGCCGTACACCGAGCCTTATCAGGCGCTGATCATGGCCTCGCTGGTGGAAAAGGAAACCGGCGTGCCGCAGGAGCGCGGGCAGATTGCTGGCGTCTTCGTTCGACGCATGGCGATCGGCATGTTGCTGCAGACCGACCCGACGGTGATCTACGGGCTTGGAGATCGCTACAGCGGTAGATTGACCCGCGCTCACCTCCGGGAAGCCACCCCGTATAACACTTATATGATATCGGGCCTGCCGCCGACGCCGATTGCCATGGTCGGTCGCGAAGCCATCCATGCTGCATTGAACCCGGTCGCGGGCACCAGCCTGTATTTCGTCGCGCGCGGCGATGGTAGCCATGTGTTCTCCGATGATCTGGATGCCCATAACAACGCGGTGCGCGAATTCCAGATCAGGCGTCGTGCCGATTATCGTTCCAGCCCTGCGCCGATCTCTGCATCAGAAGCGGTGAATGGCGAAACGCTGGATACTGAGGCGCCGATTCCGGCGGCTTCGCCGGATCCCGATCCCGAGGCTTTGCCATCCGTGGCGCCGCAAGAACCGGCTCCTGAACCGACTCCTGCGCCGACACCTGAAGCGGCTCCTGCACCGACGCCTGAACCTGCACCTGAGCCCGCGCCGGATGCGGTCGCTCCGCAAGGCCCGCAATAATTCTGACTAAGGACTGCCCGTGACTGGCTTGTTTATTACCCTGGAAGGCCCGGAAGGTGCCGGCAAAAGCACCAATCGCGAATACCTGGCCCAGCGCCTGCGCGCTGCCGGTATCGAAGTGGTACTGACCCGCGAGCCGGGCGGTACGCCGTTGGCCGAGCGGATTCGCGACGTGCTGCTGGCGCCGGCTGATGAAGTCATGAACCCCGACACCGAACTGTTGCTGGTGTTCGCCGCGCGCGCCCAACATCTGGCCGAGGTGATTCGCCCAGCGCTGGCCCGTGGTGCGGTGGTCTTGTGTGATCGCTTTACGGATTCGACCTATGCCTATCAGGGCGGCGGTCGCGGGTTGTCGCTGGAACGCATCGCGACCCTGGAGAAATTCGTCCAGGGCGATCTGCGTCCAGACTTGACGCTGATCTTCGACCTGCCGGTGGAAGTGGGTCTGGCCCGTGCCAGCGCTCGCGGTCGACTGGACCGGTTCGAACTCGAAGGCCGAACTTTTTTTGATGCGGTGCGCGGTGCATTTCTCAAACGCGCTGAAGCGGACCCGGCGCGATATGTCCTGGTTGATGCGGCCCGGCCGCTGGTACAGGTTCAGCAGTCTCTGGATGTTCTGTTGCCGCGTCTGTTGGAGTTGACACGTGGCTGAAGCCTATCCGTGGCAGGACAGTCTCTGGCGGCAGCTGGCCGGTCGTAAGCAACACGCTCACGCCTACCTGCTGCATGGCCCTGCCGGGATCGGCAAGCGCGCGCTGGCCGAACGGTTGATGGCCAGTCTGTTGTGCCAGCGCCCGACCGCGCAGGACGCGTGCGGTGAATGCAAATCCTGCCTGTTGCTCAAGGCAGGCAGCCATCCCGACAATTACGTCCTGGAACCGGAAGAAGCCGACAAGGCTATCAAAGTCGATCAGGTGCGCGAGCTGGTCAGCTTTGTGGTGCAGACCTCGCAGATGGGCGGGCGCAAAGTGGTGTTGATCGAGCCGGTCGAGTCAATGAACGTGAATGCCGCCAACGCTTTGCTCAAAAGCCTTGAAGAGCCGTCGGGCGATACCGTTTTGCTGTTGGTCAGCCACCAGACCAGTCGTCTGTTGCCGACCATCAAAAGCCGCTGTGTGCAGCAGGCCTGTCCGTTGCCGAGCGAGGCGATGAGCCTTGCGTGGCTGGCCAAAGCTTTGCCGGACAGTTCGGAAGCAGAGCGTATCGAACTGCTGACGCTGGCCGCCGGTTCTCCGCTGGGCGCGGTCAAATTGCAGAATCAGGGTGTGCGCGAACAGAGAGCGCTGGTAGTCGATGGCGTGAAGAAGTTGCTCAAGCAACAGCAATCGCCGACACAATTGGCCGAGGAATGGAAAACCATTCCGCAGTTGCTGCTGTTCGACTGGTTCTGCGATTGGTCGAGCCTGATCCTGCGCTATCAGTTGACCCAGGATGAAGAAGGTCTTGGATTGACGGACATGCGTAAGGTAATTCAGTACCTGGCGCAGAAAACCGCTCAGGATAAAGTTCTGACTATCCAGGACTGGATCCTCGCCCAGCGTCAAAAGGTGATGAGCAAAGCCAATCTCAATCCAGCGCTGTTGCTGGAAGCGCTGCTGGTGCAATGGGCGTCCTTGCCTGCCCAGAAGTGACCGTCTGCACCTAGACTCTGTGTATCTGCACCCACCTGGTCGGAGCCCTCACGTCCGACCGTCCCACTCATACGATGTAAGTTGCAGCCCTTTTATGCTCGTAGATTCCCATTGTCATCTTGATCGCCTCGACCTCGCCGCCCACGACGGCTCTCTGGATGCTGCACTCGAAGCGGCCCGTCAGCGCGGAGTAGGGCACTTCCTGTGCATCGGCGTCAGTGTCGACAACGCCGCCGACGTCAAAGCCTTGGCCGAACGTTATGATGACGTTGACTGTTCAGTCGGCGTGCATCCGCTGGATGTGCAACCGGGAGCTGCACCCGCGCTGGATTGGCTGTTGCGCGAGCTCAATCACCCCCGTGTGGTCGCGATTGGTGAAACCGGTCTGGATTATCACTACGAACCGGAAGCAGCCGAGTTGCAGCAGGAGTCGTTTCGCCTGCACCTGCAAGCGGCCCAACAAACCAGCAAGCCAGTCATCATCCACACCCGTGGCGCCCGCGCCGACACGCTGAGCTTGTTGCGTGAAGCGGCACTGCCACAGGCCGGCGTACTGCATTGCTTTACCGAAGACTGGGACATGGCCAAGGCTGCCTTGGACATGGGCTATTACATTTCCTTGTCCGGTATTGTCACTTTCCGCAATGCCGATGCACTGCGTGATGTGGCCAGCAAGGTGCCGGCCGACCRTTTGCTGGTGGAAACCGATTCGCCGTACCTTGCGCCGATCCCGTATCGCGGCAAGCCGAATCTGCCGCAGTACGTGCGTGAAGTGGCGGAGTTTCTGTCAATGTTGCGAGGTGAGCCTTACGAGCGATTTGCCGAGCAGACCACCGAGAACTTCAAGCGGCTGTTCCCGCTGGCGCATGTGAAAGGTTAAATCGCAGGCAAAAAAAACCCGGGTTCTGGGGGGTGAATCCGGGTTAAGACCATTAGGAGTAAAACAATGGCACGCGGTCCGTTGGTACCAATATCGGCGCAACACTTGGGGGAGATGTCTCGCCGACAGTTCAAGTATTGATCACTATTGC
Source organism: Pseudomonas sp. P5_A12 (assembly GCF_056400685.1). Lineage (NCBI taxonomy): Bacteria > Pseudomonadati > Pseudomonadota > Gammaproteobacteria > Pseudomonadales > Pseudomonadaceae > Pseudomonas > Pseudomonas sp. P5_A12. Next base: position 17,380 of record NZ_JBFUKU010000040.1, read on the forward strand.
GCCTCGTCCAGTTTGCCGGTCGCGATTTTTAAACAATTTTGGAATACGGCCGCTTCGGAAGAGTTCTCATCATTGGGCGACCCTGCTGGAAATCATCAAGAAACACAGATATGGTCGGATGATCCGTGCATTTTTGCGTAAGTTAGGCATAATACGCGGCTTCGAATTTTGACCCCCAACAGACCTTTTCTTATGCATAAAGAACCTCGTAAGGTCCGTGAGTTTCGTCGCCGCGAGCAAGAAATTCTCGATACCGCGCTCAAGCTGTTCCTCGACCAAGGTGAAGACAGTGTCACCGTCGAGATGATTGCTGATGCCGTCGGTATCGGCAAAGGCACGATCTACAAGCACTTCAAATCCAAGGCGGAGATTTATCTGCGCCTGATGCTCGATTACGAGCGTGATTTGAACGAGCTGTTGCATTCGGCCGATGTCGACAAGGACAAGGAAGCGCTGTCCCGGGCTTACTTCGAATTCCGCATGCGCGATCCGCAACGCTATCGGTTGTTCGACCGACTGGAAGAGAAGGTGGTCAAGGGCAATCAAGTGCCAGAGATGGTCGAGGAACTGCACAAGATCCGCGCCTCCAACTTCGAACGCCTGACCCTGCTGATCAAAGGCCGTATCAGCGAAGGCAAGCTCGAAGACGTGCCGCCTTATTTCCATTACTGCGCGTCCTGGGCGTTGGTGCATGGCGCCGTGGCGCTGTATCACTCGCCGTTCTGGAGCAATGTGCTGGAAGATCAGGAAGGCTTCTTCCAGTTCCTGATGGACATCGGCGTGCGCATGGGCAACAAGCGCAAACGCGATACCGACACTCCGAGCAGCTGAACCATTCAGCTACCTGATTGCGCCATGATTTAGCTATATGGCGCAGTACCGCAGGAATATACTCAGGCATAGGACTTGCTAAAACTTGAATTCTGAGTCAAGTTTTGCGCGTTCCAGTTTCTCATTGCCGGAGTGATCCATGATCGTTGACCGTCAAGGCAGGCGTTTTCGCAATTTGCGGATCAGTCTGACCTCAGCCTGCAATTATGCTTGTACCTACTGCGTGCCTAACGGCAAGCGGCTGGTGGCTGCGCAGGATGAATTGTCGGCYGAGGCCATGGCGCGTGGCGTGGCGTATTTGATCGAAGCGGCAGGCATCGAGCGTTTGCGCATCACCGGTGGCGAGCCGCTGGTCAGCCCCAAACTCGAAGCCTTCATGACCGCCGTCGGCCAGATGGGTCTGCAGGACATCAGCCTGACCACCAATGGTCAATTGCTGGCGAAAAAGCTGCCGTTGCTGGTGGACGCCGGTATCCGTCGCATCAACGTTTCCCTCGACACCCTGGACGCCAGTGCTTTTCGCAGCATTGCCCGTGGCGGCGATCTGGCGACCGTACTTGACGGTATGGATCAGGCCAGCGCGGCGGGCATCAAGATCAAGGTCAACATGGTGCCATTGCGCGGACAGAACCTTGATCAGGTCATGCCGCTGCTCGATTACTGCCTGGAGCGCGGCTATGAATTGCGCTTCATCGAGCTGATGCGCATGGGCCACCTGGCCACCGACTCCAATGCATTCCTGCAACAGTTCGTCAGTCTCCAGCAGTTGCTGAGTCTGATTGGCGAGCGTTATGAATACCTGCAAGCCGATGCGCCGGTCGATGCCACTGCGGTACGTTATGAAATTCCAGGGCTGGGGCATTTCGGCGTGATCGCCAACGAAAGCGTTCCGTTCTGCCGTACGTGCTCGCGCTTGCGTCTTTCGTCCACGGGGTGGCTGCATGGCTGCCTGTCGTCGAGCAATCGCCATTATGTCGGCGACTTGCTGGACAAGCCGCGCCATCAAGCGTTGCCGGCGTTGCAGCGGCTGCTGGTGAAGGCTTTGGGGGACAAGCAGGAAGTGGCATTTTCGGGTGGTGCGACGATCATGAAGATTATTGGCGGCTGAGCACGGTCCCCTGTAGCAGCTGCCGAAGGCTGCGTCCGGCTGCGAAGCAGTCGTAATTGCTATAAGAAAAATATATCTGGAACACCGCATCGCTTGAACTGGCGACCGCTACGCAGTCGAACGCAGGCTTCGCCAGCTGCAAGAGTGTGCTTCTCCCGAGCTGGCGCGGAAGCTGCATCCCATGACCATTCGCCGGTTTTCCGTCACCGGCCTCTGGAGGGTAGGATGCGTAGTCTGGTTTTGCTGCTGGCCGTTTTGGCGCTGGGTGGCTGCATGAATGTCAGCGACATGGCTGCAGAGACTCGCTACCAGATGAGTGACGTGGGACTGCTGGATCACAGCAACAGCCGTCGGGTAAACAACCTGCGCATTCAGCCGGACTCGTTCATCTACATCGCCCAAGGTCCGTTCGCGCCACCGGGCAGTGTCTATCCGCGCCCGAACGCGGTGGCCGAAGAGGCCTTCAACGGCTTTATCGATTACTTCCCCATGGTACGCCGTGCCCGCTCACCCGAAGGTCTCGACCGAGCTATGGCTGAAGCCCGCGCCGCCGGTGCCCATTACCTGCTTTACACCCGGTTCGCCAACGCTGACGACCGCATTGGCAACACGGATGACTGGATCGATCAGGAATATGTGGATCGCCTCGGTATCGACAGCGGCGTGATTCAGATCATGTTGATCGAGACCAACACCCAGTATTTGATTGATACTGCAACCATCAAGAGTCGTGGCGGTTTGCTAACGTTCCACGACAACAAGCCAGAGGACCTGATTGGGCCGCCGCTACAGCAATACGCGCGCAGCCTGATCGGGATCAGCGACCAGTAAATTCAAGGAGTACGCCATGAGTGGCCCGCAAAAAGCCATCGACTTGTTGGGGCAGATCCCCAAAACCAAAGGCTTGCCGCCGGTTCACCTGTGGAATCCTGATTTCTGTGGCGACATCGATATGCGCATCGCCCGCGACGGCACCTGGTATTACCTGAGCACGCCGATCRGGCGCAAGCCGATGGTCAAACTGTTCTCTACCATCATTCGCCGCGATGGCGATGACTATTTCCTGATCACACCGGTCGAGAAGGTCGGGATCAAAGTCGATGATGCACCGTTTGTGGCGATTGCCGTGGATGTGGAAGGCGAGGGTGAGGCTCAAGTCCTGCGCTTCACCACCAATGTCGATGAAACTGCCGATGCCGGCACCGAACACCCGATTCGCGTAGTGATCGACCCTGTCACCCAAGAGCCGGCGCCCTATGTCCATGTGCGCACCAACCTCGAAGCACTGATTCATCGCAACGTGTTCTACCAACTGGTGGAGCTGGCAGTGACCCGTGAAATCGACGGACAGCGCTGGCTTGGCGTGTGGAGCGGTGGCGAGTTCTTCCGGATCGGTCTCGAACCTTGATACATAAACCTGTAGGAGTGAGCCTGCTCGCGATGAGGCTCACTCCTACATTTGATCTTCACATTTCCGAAATATCTAATTGACACCCAATCATATGATGATTAGCGTGTTGCTCCATCGCGCGCGGTTTTTGAGGTTTCCATGTCCAGCAGTTTTCATGCATCGACCGTTGATTGGCTGGGTTGCTGGATTGCCGCTGCTCAGGTGAAACCCGGCGAAACGCTCAAGGTCGAAGCCGATCTGGGCGAGCAGCTCGGTGTCAGTCGCACGGTCATCCGCGAAGCCATCAAAACCCTGGTCGCCAAAGGCATGCTCGAAGTCGGACCGAAAGTCGGCACCCGGGTGTTGCCGGTCCGCCGCTGGAACCTCTTCGATCCACAAGTCGTCGGCTGGCTGTCACGCAGCGGTTTGCCGGAAAATTTCGTCGACGATTTGCTCGACCTGCGCCGCACCATCGAACCCATGGCCGTACGCTGGGCCTGTGAGCGGGCGACGATCGAGCAAGTGCAAGCCGTGCTTCTGGCCTACAACGCGCTGGAGCGGGCAGTGGAAAGCGGGGTCGATTACAACCGCGCGGACCAGATTTTCCATGAATGCATCCTTGCCGCCAGCCACAATCAGTTCATTGAGCAAATGGTCCCGGCCCTTGGCGCGCTGCTAGCAGTGTCGTTTGAGGTCTCTGCGGCCGACCCCGACGAACTGCGCCGTACGCTGCCGATTCACAAAGACATGGCCGATGCCATCGCCGCCCGTGACGCCGCGCGCGGGGTCTGGGCCTGCATGACCCTGATCGATAACGCGGACCTGGCGATCAAGCGCTTCTACCCGCAAGTCATGGCCGACAAAAAAGCTGGCTGATCATAAAGATCCCTTGTGGGAGCGAGCCTGCTCGCGATGACTGAATCAAATTCGACATAGATGCTAACTGATCCACCGCTATCGCGAGCAGGTCGGAACGCCGAACCGTCGCTCCCACATAAAAACAAAAACAAGGCAGGAGGTTTCATGACGTTGATTGCGCTGACCCAGCACCGTGCGCGGCTTGGCGAAGGCCCGTTCTGGGACGTGCCGACGCAGGCGCTGTACTGGGTCGATATCGCCGGCAAACAAGCACTTCGGCTGATCGGCGCCAACGTCCAGATCTGGGAAATGCCGGAGCACATCTCGGCTTTCATCCCCTGCGAAAGCGGTGATGCACTGGTTGCGTTGAGCAGTGGCGTCTATCGGCTGGACCTCGACTCACCGGGCCTTGAGCCGCGCCTGACCTTGCTCTGTGTAGCCGACCCGCAACCCGGCAATCGCCCCAATGAAGCCCGTTGCGATGCACAGGGGCGGCTCTGGCTCGGCACCATGCAAAACAACATCGGTGAAAACGGTGAAGACCTGCCTGTCACTCGTCGCTCCGGCGGTCTGTTCCGCATCGACCGTGATGCCCGGGTGACGCCACTGCTGCGCGGGCTGGGGATTCCCAACACGCTGCTGTGGAGCGATGACGCGACGACGTTGTATTTCGCCGACAGCCTCGACGCCACGCTGTACCGGTATTTCATCCATGCCGACGGCAATCTGGACACCGCATATGTCTGGTTCGGTCCTGATAAACGTGGCGTTCCCGATGGCTCGGCCATGGACGCCGAAGGCTACGTGTGGAACGCCCGCTGGGACGGCAGCTGTTTACTCCGGCTGACCCCGGACGGACATGTTGATCGAATCATCGAGCTTCCCGTCAGCCGTCCCACCAGTTGCGTGTTCGGCGGCGAAGACCTGAAAACCCTGTACATCACCAGCGCTGCGAGCCCGCTCAACCATCCGCTGGATGGTGCGGTGTTATCGATTCGAGTGGATGTGGCCGGAAAGCCATGCACGCGTTTTGCGGGATAGATCCCTAAATATGGGATGTAAAATTATATATTGAGATTATTTGGTGGGCGGGTTTATAGTCGGCCATCAGTTACACGCACTCACACTTAAAAAAACAAAACAGGTGAAGTGATGCAGCGATTTTCCAAACAGTCTTTTGACCGGACATCGACAGATGCCCGGTTTTTGTCGTGCCTGCAAAAAGGAGTTTTGATTCATGGCTGAACCTCTTTCCTTGCCTCCGGTGGCCGAGCCGCCCAAGGGCGAGCGCCTGAAAGGCAAAGTGGTGCTGCTGACCGGTGCCGCTCAAGGTATCGGGGAGGCCATCGTCGCGACGTTCGCAGCCCAGCAAGCCAAGTTGATCATCAGCGACATCCAGGCTGAAAAAGTCGAGAAAGTCGCGGCGCATTGGCGCGAACAAGGCGCCGATGTGGTGGCTATCAAGGCTGACGTATCGCGTCAGCAAGACCTGCACGCCATGGCCAGACTGGCGGTCGACCTTCATGGCCGGATCGACGTATTGGTCAACTGCGCCGGGGTCAACGTGTTCCGCGATCCACTGGAAATGACCGAAGAAGACTGGCATCGCTGCTTCGCCATCGACCTCGACGGCGCCTGGTTCGGTTGCAAGGCTGTATTGCCGCAAATGATCGAGCAGGGCATCGGCAGCATCATCAACATCGCTTCGACCCATTCCACCCACATCATCCCGGGCTGCTTCCCGTACCCGGTGGCCAAGCACGGTTTACTCGGCCTGACCCGCGCACTCGGCATCGAATATGCGCCCAAGGGCATTCGCGTCAACGCCATCGCGCCGGGCTACATCGAAACTCAACTGAACGTGGATTACTGGAACGGTTTTGCCGACCCGCAGGCCGAGCGCCAGCGCGCCTTTGACTTGCATCCCCCGCGTCGCATCGGGCAGCCGATTGAAGTGGCGATGACGGCAGTTTTCCTGGCCAGCGATGAAGCACCGTTCATCAATGCCTCGTGCATCACCATCGATGGTGGGCGCTCTGTGATGTATCACGACTGAACATAACGGCTTTCAGGCGCTGAATTTCGTCTGAAATCCAATCATCATACGATATGACTATTGGTTTCATCGTTTACACCAGTTTCAAATAACGCTCAAAAAAAATAACAAGGAGTCAGCTTATGAATCGTCGTCGTGGGATCCGTTCCCTGTGCTGTGCCGCCTTGGCGGTCTCCGCGGTTAGCCTGAGCAGTACTCTGCTGGCGGCCGAGGAAGTGAAAATCGGTTTCCTGGTCAAGCAAGCGGAAGAGCCCTGGTTCCAGACCGAATGGGCATTCGCCGAAAAGGCCGGGAAAGAGAAAGGCTTCACGCTCATCAAGATCGCCGTGCCGGATGGCGAGAAAACCCTCTCGGCCATCGACAGCCTCGCCGCCAACGGTGCCAAGGGCTTCGTGATCTGCCCGCCCGACGTGTCCCTGGGCCCGGCGATCATGGCCAAGGCCAAGCTGAACGGTTTGAAAGTGATCGCCGTCGATGACCGCTTTGTCGATGCCAACGGCAAGTTCATGGAAGACGTCCCGTACCTCGGCATGGCCGCGTTCGAAGTCGGCCAGAAACAAGGCAGCGCCATGGCCACCGAAGCGAAGAAACGTGGCTGGGACTGGAAAGACACCTACGCGGTGATCAACACCTTCAACGAACTCGACACCGGCAAGAAACGCACCGACGGTTCGGTCAAATCGCTGGAAGACGCCGGCATGCCGAAAGACCACATTCTGTTCGCGGCACTGAAAACCCTCGACGTACCGGGCAGCATGGACGCTACCAACTCGGCGCTGGTGAAACTGCCGGGCTCGGCGAAAAACCTGATCATCGGCGGCATGAACGACAACACCGTGCTCGGCGGCGTGCGCGCCACCGAAAGCGCCGGTTTCGCCGCCGCCAATGTCATCGGGATCGGCATCAACGGCACCGACGCCATCGGCGAACTGAAGAAAGCCCACAGCGGCTTCTTCGGCTCGATGCTGCCTAGCCCCCACATCGAGGGCTACAACACCGCCAGCATGATGTACGAGTGGGTCACCACCGGCACGGAACCGGCGAAATTCACCGCGATGGATGACGTGACGCTGATCACGCGCGACAACTTCAAGCAGGAACTGGAAAAGATCGGCCTGTGGAACTGAGGCTCGGTTGATTTCAACGGTAGCCCCGGCGACGGGGCTGCCTGACCTGTGAAGAGGTGGTTTTATGCACGCGCAAGTACAGACACACGAACACAGCGTTGGCGGCAGCCTGCGTTTCAACGGGATCGGCAAGACCTTTCCCGGGGTGAAGGCGCTGGACAACATCAGCTTCGTCGCCCATCCGGGGCAGGTTCACGCCTTGATGGGCGAGAACGGCGCCGGCAAATCCACACTGCTGAAAATCCTCGGCGGTGCTTACACGCCCAGCAGTGGCAGCTTGCAGATCGGCGAACAGGCGATGGCATTCAAATCCACCGCCGACAGCATTGCCAGCCGCGTCGCGGTGATCCATCAAGAGTTGCACCTGGTGCCCGAAATGACCGTGGCAGAGAACCTGTTCCTCGGACACCTGCCGGCCAGTTTTGGCCTGATCAATCGCGGCGCCCTGCGCCAACAGGCATTGGCTTGCCTCAACGGCCTGGCCGATGAAATCGACCCGCAAGAAAAGGTCGGGCGCTTGTCCCTCGGTCAGCGGCAACTGGTGGAAATCGCCAAGGCGTTGTCCCGTGGCGCGCATGTGATTGCGTTCGACGAACCGACCAGCAGCCTGTCGGCCCGCGAGATTGACCGCTTGATGGCGATCATCGGACGCCTGCGCGACGAAGGCAAAGTGGTGCTGTACGTTTCCCATCGCATGGAAGAAGTGTTCCGCATCTGCAACGCGGTGACGGTGTTCAAGGACGGTCGTTACGTGCGCACGTTCGAGGATATGAGCGAGCTGACCCACGACCAATTGGTGACGTGCATGGTCGGACGCGACATTCAGGACATCTACGATTACCGTCCTCGCAAGCGTGGCGCGGTCGCGTTGAAAGTCGATGGGCTGCTCGGCCCCGGCTTGCGCGAGCCGGTGAGTTTCGAGGCGCACAAAGGCGAGATCCTGGGGCTGTTCGGACTGGTCGGTGCCGGGCGCACGGAGTTGTTCCGCCTGCTCAGCGGCTTGGAGCGCAWTACCGCCGGACGCCTGGAATTGCGCGGTCATGAACTGAAACTGCGTTCGCCTCGCGATGCAATTGCGGCGGGGATTCTGCTGTGCCCCGAGGACCGCAAGAAGGAGGGCATCATCCCGCTGGCCAGTGTCGCCGAGAACATCAACATCAGCGCACGCGGCGCCCACTCCACCTTCGGCTGCCTGTTGCGCGGGCTGTGGGAGAAGGGCAATGCCGACAAACATATCAAGTCGCTGAAGGTGAAGACGCCAAGCGCCGAGCAGAAAATCATGTACCTGTCCGGTGGCAATCAACAGAAGGCCATTCTCGGTCGCTGGCTGTCGATGCCGATGAAAGTCCTGCTGCTGGACGAACCGACCCGCGGCATCGACATCGGGGCCAAGGCCGAGATCTACCAGATCATCCATAACCTGGCCGAAAGCGGCATCGCGGTGATTGTGGTGTCCAGCGACCTGATGGAAGTGATGGGCATTTCCGACCGCATTCTGGTGCTCTGCGAAGGCGCGATGCGCGGCGAGTTGTCTCGCGCAGAGGCCAATGAATCCAACTTGCTGCAACTGGCTTTGCCGCGCCAACGCGCTGACGGCGTGGCGAACTGAGAGGTGACTATGATGACAACCCAAAACAACGTACTGCCGACCCAGCGTAAACCTCTGGACCTGCGGCGCTTTCTTGATGACTGGGTGATGCTGCTGGCGGCGGTCGGGATCTTCGTGCTTTGCACCTTGCTGATCGACAACTTCCTTTCGCCACTGAACATGCGCGGCCTGGGGTTGGCGATTTCGACGACGGGGATCGCGGCGTGCACCATGTTGTATTGCCTGGCGTCCGGGCACTTTGACCTGTCGGTGGGCTCGGTGATCGCCTGTGCCGGCGTGGTCGCGGCGGTGGTGATGCGCGACACCGACAGCGTGTTCCTCGGCGTGAGTGCCGCGCTGGTGATGGGGCTGATTGTCGGGCTGATCAATGGGATCGTGATTGCCAAGCTGCGGGTCAACGCGTTGATCACCACGCTGGCGACCATGCAGATCGTTCGCGGTCTGGCTTRCATCTTCGCCAACGGCAAAGCGGTCGGCGTTTCGCAAGAGCAGTTCTTCGTCTTCGGTAACGGCCAGTTGTTTGGCGTGCCGGTGCCGATCCTGATCACCATCGTCTGCTTCCTGTTTTTCGGCTGGCTGCTGAATTACACCACCTACGGGCGCAACACCATGGCCATCGGCGGCAACCAGGAAGCGGCTTTGCTGGCAGGGGTCAACGTTGACCGGACCAAAATCATCATCTTCGCCGTGCATGGCGTGATTGGTGCGCTGGCCGGGGTGATTCTGGCGTCGCGCATGACCTCCGGTCAGCCGATGATTGGCCAGGGTTTTGAGCTGACCGTGATTTCGGCTTGTGTGTTGGGCGGGGTGTCGCTGAGCGGCGGGATCGGCATGATCCGTCATGTGATTGCCGGGGTGTTGATTCTGGCGATTATTGAAAATGCGATGAATCTGAAGAACATCGACACGTTTTATCAGTATGTGATTCGTGGTTCGATTCTGTTGCTGGCCGTTGTCATTGACCGTCTGAAACAGCGCTGATACGCAGTTATTTGTAGGCGCGGCGGTGCGACAATTCGACTTGCCCGCGAAAGCGGTGGGTCTGATGCATTAGTGGTGGATTTGCCAACGCCATCGCGAGCAGGCTCGCTCCCACAGGGGATTTGTGTTTGACGCAGATCCAATGTAGGAGCGAGCCTGATCGCGAGGGGCCTATAAACGACAATGATCCTTTCAGCTTTCCAGCTTGCGAGCCGCCTCAACCCCGGCACTGCTGAGTTTGATCGGCAGATTCACCGTGTGCTCGCCAGCCTCATTGCAGCTCACGTGGCCGTGTTGAATCAGCCCCCGTTCCTGCAGGGTGGCAAGGGTGCTGGCCACGACTTTTTCCCCCCGATAATTGTCCAGAACCTCTTTGCCCAAGCCACTCGGGTGGGCGTGCAACAGGCGGATCAGGACTTCTTTTTCCAGGTTTTTATCGTCGTTCATGCTTACCTCTTGATGTGTGTGGAGAGGTCGCTCGCGCGGGTGAGCTATTGATTGGCTCCGCCCTCGGAACCCGAGCCACCAGTGGTGGTTTTCGAGCCGATGCCGCTGCCGGCGTTGTCGGGTATCTGGGTGTCGGGCATGTTCAGTCCGCCTTGACGGCCCGCGTCATTGCCCTGAATCCTTGGGTCAGTGCCCGTAGTGGGCGGCAGGCTGCTATCGACACCAGTGCCATTGGTATTCATGCTGGGTGCGCTCTGGATGGCGGGCGCTTTCGGACCCTCGACCGGGTTGGTCGGGCCCGTTCCTTCAGCCAGTGCGACGGCGAATGCCGCGCAGGACAGCAGTGAGGTGAGAGCGAGGGCGGTCAACCTGTACATGAACATGGCATCGTCTCCGTTTATAGAGTCTCTACCTGATATTGGTCCGCCCGCGATTGGGATTGGTGCCTGATGAATGACGAACGGTCCAGGCCTGCGGGCCTGCTTCAGTCGACGCCGATCTCTTCCTTGAACTGTTCCATGAAACCCTTTAACCGCTCATGCCTGATCTGCGCCAGGCGTCGACCGGTTGCAGTCTGGAATCCGTCCGCCAGGTGCAGCAGCTTGGTCTGGAAATGGTCGAGGCAAAAGCGTGTGTCGTCGTAGTCTCGGTGCTTTGCTTGCGGATCCTGCGGGTCGTACAACGCGCTGCCCATGCGCCCGGCTACGTAGAACGTGCGGGCGACACCGAGCAGGCCGAGGGAATCGAGGCGGTCGGCATCCTGCATGATTTTCGCTTCGAGCGACGTGGCAGGAATATTGGCAGAGAAGCTGTGAGCCTCGATGGCATGGCTCACCGCACTGATTTTTACGCCGGGCCAATTCATGTCGGCCAACACGGCAGATGCTTTCTCGGCGGCCAGTCGCGATGCGTGCGAACGCAGCGGCGAGTTTTTCTCCACCGCCACGCAGTCGTGTAACAGCACCGCCGCCAGCAGCACCTCAAGATTGCCACCTTCTTGCGCGTGAATCGTGCGCGCGTTGTGCCATACCCGCTGCAAGTGCGACAGGTCGTGGGCACCGTCCTCTGCGGGTTCCAGCGCATGGGGCAGTAATTCAGCGGCGAGGTTTTGCAGAGGTGCGAAAGCATCAGTGGTCATAAACATCCTTTTAAGTGAAAAAGTTTTCAGCTGCAACACAACCCTGTAGCAGCTGGCGAAGCCTGCGTCCGGCTGCGCAGCAGTCGTGAAACCTGAACATGCGGTTTTCCTGTAACACTGCGGCGTCTGACTTCACGTCTGCTACGCAGCCGGACGCAGGCTTCGCCAGCTGCTACAGGGTTGTGTTGCAGCTGAAAACTTTTTCACTTAAAAGGATGTTTATGACCACTGATGCTTTCGCACCTCTGCAAAACCTCGCCGCTGAATTACTGCCCCATGCGCTGGAACCCGCAGAGGACGGTGC
>NZ_JBFUKU010000041.1:0-28909 GCF_056400685.1 Pseudomonas sp. P5_A12
CCATCAATGACGCGCAACGGCACTTCACCGCGCTGCATGGCGCCGATCCAACGCTCGCGCTGTACTCGCCGCTCTGGAATATACGTGATGAGCTTGTGCATGATCCGAGGGCCGTGATTGCTGTTGATCAGCCCCCAGAAATCATCCATCTCACTTTCCGTCGGACGGGTCATCCGACCGAAAATCTGCCGAAAACTCTTCACCAGCGCGTCACGCGTGAAGGCACGGCCAATCATCCAGCCCAAGGGGCTGAGCAACAGTTTTTGCGCCAACAAAGGGCGATGGGTTTCCGGAAACAGGCCGCCGTTGAGGAACACACAACTGGCAATATGAATGCGGGGGTCGTAATGCCGGGCCAACAGCTCCTGCGCCACGCTGTCGCCGTAGTCATGGGCCAGTATGTGCACCGGCTGTGTGACACTCAAATGCGCCAGCAATGCCTGTTGCAAATCAGCCTGTTGGAGCAGGCTGTATTCGTGGTTCACCGGTTTGGCGGAGTCGCCGAAGCCGAGCATGTCGCAGGCAATGACCCGATAGCGCTGCGCCAGTGGTTGCCACAGGTAATGCCAATCCCAACTGGCGGTCGGAAAACCATGGATAAGCAACAGCGGCTCACCCTGCCCGGCCGTCCAATAGCGGATCGTCTGGCCACGGAATATAAAAGTCTGGCCGCGTTTGCGCCAGACACACAGCGGGATCTCGGCGAGTGGCATTAGAGTTTATATCCCGGGTCTTGTTGATCGAGTTTGCGTAGCAGTGCTGGCCAGGCCAACGCGCCACCCATCCCTTGAGCACTTTTGGTCACGCCGGCGATCATCGCCCTGGCGCCCGCCAGAATCTGCGGTTCAATGGTGATCAATTCGGCGCCGCCGTTCTGCGCCATCACCTGGATATCGCAGGCACGCTGGAAGGTAAACATCATCAGGAACGTGTCGGCGATGCTGCTGCCACAGGTCAGCAAACCGTGGTTGTGAAGCATCAGGAAATTGTTTTCACCGAGGTCGGCTTGCAGACGCGCCTTTTCTTCATGGTTCAGCGCCACGCCTTCATACGCGTGGTAAGCCAGGCTGGACAGGACAAACAAGGCTTGCTGGCTGATCGGCAGAATGCCCTGCTTTTGCGCCGAGACCGCCACGCCGGCAGCGGTGTGGGTGTGCAGCACACAGACCACATCGTGGCGAACTTCATGCACGGCGCTGTGAATGGTGTAACCCGCCGGATTGATGTCGTAAGTACTGTCCATCAGCTTGTTGCCGGCCTGATCAACCTTGACCAGGCTCGACGCGGTGATCTCATGAAACATCAGCCCGAACGGGTTAATCAGAAAATCTTCGGTGCCCGGCACCTTGGCCGAGATGTGCGTAAAAATCAGATCATCCCAGCCATGCGCGGCGACCAAACGATAACAGGCCGCCAGATCGACGCGGGTTTGCCACTCGGCGGCACTGACCTGGCCTTTGACACTGTGGGGCGACTGGACGGGGGCAACATTCACGGCATGACCTCCTGTTATTATTGTTGTGCTGTCGTTATGCCAGTCTAGTCAGCCCCCGGTCTTCGTGTAGTTGCATTGGCAGCCAGCTTGATGGCCTAGCGAGTCAGTGGCGCAATGAACCTGGATCCGTGTCAAAGGCCCGACGCCAATAACCTATTCAGCAATTTCGTACCATGACGAACCCGATTTTCACTGCAACGCGCTGACCAAATCTGCCAACCAGGGCTCGGCATCGGTTTCCGGGGTCACACTTTCGCTGGCGTCCAGGCGCAGCATGGGCAGCACTTCACGCAGGCCTAGCTCACCGAACAATTCACGCATTTGCTCGCCACCGCCACAGAAGGTATCGCCATAGCTCGCATCGCCCAGGCCGATGACCGCCCCCGGCAGACCGCGCCAGGCGGCGGGCAACTGATCACGAATTTGCGAATACAACGGTTGCAGGTTGTCCGGTAATTCGCCCATGCCAGTGGTCGACGTCACCGCCAGAAACGCTTGCGGTTCGAAAGCCAGTACATCGGCCAGTGACGCGCGTGGGTTGTGCATTGTTTCGAAACCGGCGGAGTTCAAAATACTCGCGGCGTGACGGGCGACTTCTTCGGCGGTGCCGTATACCGAGCCGGAAAGGATGGCGACTTTCATCAATCTGATCCTGAAACTGAGTGAAAACCGGATATTAACAGCACGACCCGTATTGTTCTTTTAGAATGCTGCGCTCAATCACTGCGGAATGGATTCTCCGATGATCAATGCTCAGCTGCTGCAAATGGTGATCAATGCTTCCAACGACGGCATCGTGATTGCCGAAAAGGAAGGCGAGCAGGACAACATCCTGATTTACGTCAACCCGGCATTCGAACGTCTGACGGGGTACACCAACGAAGAAATCCTCTATCAGGATTGTCGCTTCTTGCAGTCCGGTGACCGGGACCAGGAAGCACTTGCCACCATTCGTGAGGCGCTGAACAAGGAAGGATCCTGCCGGGAAATCCTCAGGAACTACCGCAAGGACGGCACCCCCTTCTGGAATGAACTCTCGCTGTCGACGGTGAAAAACCCGAACGACGGGCAGACATACTTCGTCGGTGTCCAGAAGGACGTCACGACCCAGGTCAAAGCGCTGCAACGTGTTGCGCAACTGGAAGCCCAGTTGGCCGAGGCACACGCCGAGCTTTCTGCGCTGAAAGCGACGAACGGCCTAAACAAAACTGTGAATTGATGGTCATTTACTACAATCACCAATGACTTCGTATCTTTCGAGCAAGCCATGCAGCGCGACGCACTCCTGACTCAGGACGAACTGGATTTCATCCAGACCATGCAGCACAACCCACAGCTCAATGTGCGGGATGCGACGTCGAGCCTGCTGGTTAATAGTGGTTCGCAGATACGTGATTTGCTCACGCGCCTCGCGGCTCATGAGCAAGTCACCATTCAGGCCCATTTCGAAAATCAGCAAATGACCTTTCCGCTGCACTTGGTGGAAGACGAGTTTCACGCGCTGCATTTACGTTTGGGCGTGCCTAGCATTTACGAGGACGGGCCAATGGCTCGTCCTTGGCGCCTGGTACTTGAAGAACCTGTGGCGCTGGAGAATGCCAAAGGCCAGCCAGGCGCAATGTATGTGCACGAAATCTCGTTCAAAGGAGTTTTACTGGAAGTCCGCAACAAGACCAAGCCACCCAAACACTTTGCCTTGTGGTTCAGCCCGTCAGGCTACGAACGGATTGCATTGCGCGGCACCTTTGAGCGTGAAACCGAGCAAGGCTTCGTTGCCTACGAATTGAGTCAGTCTGACAAGGACGAAACCGAGCGTCTGCGCCAGTACATCCTTCAGCAACATCGCCTGACACACCCCGCGCTGCACATCTGAATTTCAGGTATCAAGGTTTCCCGCCAGGTACTGTTTCAGACGCTGGCGCATTACCCTTGCGTCGTTCCCCAGACACCCGATCGATGATCCGGCCAGGCTTTCTTGCGCCAGGTCCGACGCATCCCCCGCCAGCAACAGCTGACAGTCGAGGCTCATGGCCAGCCGGTTCAAGCGACGCGGCAGCTCCGGGGAAGGTGCATGATTGGACACTAGCACCAGCGCCGCAGGTTTTACCCTCTCACAGACCAGCGTCAACTCGTCGAAGGGTTGTCCGATAGCGAGAAGCTGTATCGCCAGATCGACACTGCTCAGATACAGGCCGGTGACCAGGACGTCCAGCTCACGGGCCTGATCGGCCAAGGCGCAGACAATCACTCGGCGAGGTTGCATGACACGTACCAGCAGCAGGCGTTGCAACACACGGGAACGCAGAAAAGCATCCATAAACAGCCACTCGCTGGTCTTACCGAACGTTTCATGCCGCAGAAGCAATTGCTTCCAGACCGGAAGCAAAATGTCCTGAAACACGACCGTCAACGGGTAACTGGAAAAAATCTGACCATAGAGTTGCTCCAGCCGAACCTCGTCAAAGGCGCTGACCACCGCCTGAACCTGCTGTTGCCATTGGGCGTAATCAGCCTGAACGAGTTCGGTGGGAATGATCTGCGCCAGCGCCTTGAGCGGTTCGGTTCTGGCCAGGATCTTGCCGACTTTGCTGACCGCAACGCCGCGGTCGATCCAGTCGAGAATGCTGCGAACCTTCTCGATATCGTTCATCGAGTACAGCCGATGCCCACTTTCGGTGCGCGTGGGCTGGATCAAACCATAACGCCGCTCCCAGGCGCGCAGCGTTACCGGGTTGATGCCCGTCAGACGCGCTACCTCACGAATAGGAAAGAGCTCCTCCCGATCAAGGGACAGATCCGATTGCGAGGAGGAAGTAACGTCAGTCAGGACAGGCATCAGATAGTCGGCGTCCATGGAAAATTGGATCCCATTCTAACTCTTCTGCCGCATAACAATTCAACAGCTTGATAATCGACGAATCACGCTGGTGTATTAGCCAGAATCAGGAATAATCCTTGCTTGTCTCAAAGCGCAGCCCACCACCCCGGCGTTGCGCCTGGCGAAACTCCTACCCGGAGTACCGCAACTGTCATATGGAGATACAAAATGTCTACCTCACCCGTCACGTTGATGGTTGCGCGCCGCGTTGCCGAAGGACGCTACCAGGACTTGATGGTCTGGTTGCGCGAAGGTGAACAACTGGCCACCGATTTTCCCGGCTATCTGGGCTCCGGCGTACTTGCTCCGCCGCCCGCCGATGACGAATTCCAGATTATCTTCCGCTTTGCTGACGAGCAGACCCTGCACGCTTGGGAGCACTCTGCGTCGCGCACGGCTTGGCTGGCGCGTGGCAGCGACCTGTTTGACCACAAGACGGAACATCGCGTCAGCGGCATCGAGGGCTGGTTCGGCGCGGTCGGTCAGCGCCCGCCACGCTGGAAACAGGCAGTGGCGATCTGGTTGGCGTTCTTTCCAGTGTCCCTGTTGTTCAACTTTGTCCTCGGGCCGTTGCTGAGCGAGATGAGCCTGCTGCCGCGGGTGTTCATCGGCACGCTGTGCCTGACGCCGTTGATGGTCTACTTCTTCATTCCATTGTCRACCCGTCTGCTAGCCAATTGGCTGAACAGCGCGGCACCACGGCCGCTGCCCTCCCAGCCCCTCCCACAAAATCGATGATCCCAATGTGGAGGGGGTAGCCCCACGGTAGGTGAATGACGCCGCGCGCTGGTATAGTTTTGCTCTTACCGCGACGCGAGCCGTTCATGACCTCTTCCGCAGCCCCCATCCTCATCACCGGTGCCGGCCAGCGTGTCGGCCTGCATTGTGCGCAGCGTTTGATTGAAGACGGCCAGCGGGTGATTTTCAGCTACCGCAGCGAACGCCCCGGCGTCCAGACGCTGCGTGATCTGGGCGCCACCGCAGTGTTTGCCGACTTCTCCACTGAAGCCGGGATCCTCGCGTTCATCAGCACCCTGAAAACCCACACTCACAGCCTGCGGGCGATTGTCCATAACGCCTCCGAATGGCTGACCGAATCACCGGACACTGAAGCTGCCGCCTTTACCCGCATGTTCAGCGTGCACATGCTTGCGCCTTACTTGATCAACCTGCACTGTGCCGACTTGCTGCAGCGCTCAAGCCCGGCAGATATTGTGCACATCAGCGATGATGTGACCCGCAAGGGCAGCAGCAAGCACATCGGCTATTGCGCCAGCAAAGCCGGGCTCGACAGCCTGACCCTGTCCTTCGCCGCGAAATACGCGCCGACAATCAAGGTCAACGGCATCGCGCCCGCCCTGCTAATGTTCAACCCCGAGGATGACGCGGCTTACCGCGCCAAGGCGCTGGCCAAGTCCGCGCTGGGCATCGAACCCGGCAGCGAAGTGATCTACCAGAGCCTGCGCTATTTGCTCGACAACCCTTATGTCACCGGCACCACCCTGACCGTCAACGGCGGACGGCACATCAAATAAGATGCCCCGCGAGGATTTTCCATGACGCTAACCCTGCACCAGAACGCCC
Organism: Pseudomonas sp. P5_A12; assembly: GCF_056400685.1. NCBI lineage: Bacteria > Pseudomonadati > Pseudomonadota > Gammaproteobacteria > Pseudomonadales > Pseudomonadaceae > Pseudomonas > Pseudomonas sp. P5_A12. Next base: position 5,958 of record NZ_JBFUKU010000041.1, read on the forward strand.
TGTCCCAGAGCTACCGCGAGATTCTCATCGGTCTCGGTGAGAACCCGGATCGCGAAGGCCTGATCGACACCCCGGTGCGCGCGGCCAAAGCCATGCAGTACCTCTGTCATGGGTACGAACAAAGTGTCGAAGAGATCGTCAACGGCGCACTGTTCGCCTCCGACAACGATGAAATGATCATTGTCGACAACATCGAGTTGTACTCGCTCTGTGAACATCACCTGCTGCCCTTCATCGGCAAGGCCCATGTGGCTTATATTCCAACGGGCAAGGTGCTGGGCCTGTCGAAAATCGCGCGGCTGGTGGACATATTTGCCCGCCGCCTGCAAATCCAGGAAAACCTCACCCGGCAAATTGCCGAAGCGGTGCAACAGGTGACCAATGCCGCCGGCGTCGCGGTGGTCATCGAAGCCCGGCACATGTGCATGATGATGCGCGGTGTCGAGAAACAGAATTCGACCATGAACACCTCGGTGATGCTCGGCGCCTTCCGCGAGTCGAGCAACACCCGCCAGGAGTTCCTGCAATTGATTGGACGGAGCACGTCGTAATGCCACAACTTCAACCAGGAATGGCACGCATCCGGGTCAAGGACCTGTGCCTGCGGACCTACATCGGAATCAACGAGGATGAAATCCTCAACAAGCAGGATGTGCTGATCAACCTGACCATCCTGTATGCGGCCCAGGAAGCGGTGCGTGACAACGATATTGATCACGCCCTGAACTACCGCACCATCACCAAGGCAATCATCGCCCACGTGGAGGGCAATCGCTTTGCGCTGCTCGAACGCCTGACCCAGGAAATCCTCGATCTGGTCATGGCCAACACGTCGGTGCTGTACGCCGAAGTTGAAGTCGACAAGCCTCACGCGCTGCGATTCGCCGAATCGGTGTCGATTACGCTTGCGGCAAGCCGCTAAGCTTCAAGCTTCAAGCTTCAAGCGTTAAGCTACAAGCCACCGCAATCCACTTGCAGCTTGAAGCTTACCGCTTAAAGCTGCCTCGCAGAGGCCCCCCATGACCGATCAACAACGCCTGGAACTTGAAGCCGCCGCCTTTCGCCGGCTGGTGGCCCATCTGGACAGCCGCAAGGATGTCCAGAACATCGACCTGATGAACCTCTCCGGTTTCTGCCGCAACTGCCTGTCCAAGTGGTACAAGACCGCCGCCGACGAACGCCAGATCGACGTCAGCCTCGATGATGCCCGTGAAGTGGTTTACGGCATGCCGTACGCCGAATGGAAAGCCCAATACCAGCAAGAAGCCAGCGCCGAACAGCAAGCGGCGTTTGCCAAAGGAAAACCAAATGAGTGATTTGAACACCCTGCGCACCCGTCTCAAAAGCGGCGAACACGTCTTTGCCGATACCTTGGCCTTCATCGCCGCCGGTTACGACTATCAACCACAGGCTTTCAACAACGGTGGCGTGGAAAACGCGGCCGGCCAGAACGAAGGTTCGTGCAAGACCCTGGGTCTGGCGCTGCTGGAAGGCCTGAGCGATGAAGAAGCGCTGCTGGCGTTTGGCGAGCATTACCGTTCGGTGGTCGCAACGCCTGATGGCAGCGACCACGGCAATATTCGCGCATTGATTGCCCACGGGTTGGCCGGCGTGAAGTTCACTCAGCAGCCACTGACTCGCCGCTAAACGCTTTTTCTGTAGGAGCAAAGCTTGCTCGCGATAGCGATCTCAGAGACGCCATCGCCGGCAAGCCGTGCTCCTACAAGGGCCGCAACACATCCCGACTTTTAAGATTGACCCGGCAACTTTATTTCGTTTGCCGGGCACCGCTGCTCACGGCTTAGATAAAAAGAAGCATCCCTTCTTCAGAGTCGGTCATCCATGAGCAGCGAATCCATCAGCCAGTCGATCAACATCGTTCATCCTGTCACGCTCAGCCACGGCAAAAATGCCGAGGTCTGGGACACCGATGGCAAGCGTTACATCGACTTCGTCGGCGGCATCGGTGTACTGAACCTCGGCCATTGCCACCCGCGTATCGTCGACGCCATCCGCGAACAAGCCACCCGACTGACCCACTACGCATTCAACGCCGCCCCGCATGTGCCTTACATCGAGTTGATGGATCGCCTGAGCGCTTTCATTCCGGTGGACTACCCGGTCAGCGGCATGCTCACCAACAGCGGCGCGGAAGCGGCGGAAAACGCCCTCAAAATCGTCCGTGGCGCCACCGGCCGCACCGCCGTGATCGCCTTCGACGGCGCGTTTCACGGTCGTACGCTCGCCACCCTCAACCTCAACGGCAAAGTCGCTCCCTACAAACAGAAAGTCGGCGTGCTGCCAGGCCCGGTGTTTCACTTGCCGTATCCGAGCAAGGACAACGGCGTGACCTGTGCCGAAGCGATAAAGGCCATGGATCGCCTGTTCAGCGTCGAGATCGATGTGAACGACGTCGCGTGCTTTATCGTCGAACCGGTGCAGGGTGAAGCGGGCTTCCTGGCGATGGACGTGGAGTTCGCCCATGCGCTGCGCAAGTTCTGCGATGAAAAGAACATTCTGCTGATCGCTGATGAAATCCAGTCTGGCTTCGGCCGCACCGGCCAGCGTTTCGCATTCTCGCGACTGGGCATCGAGCCGGACTTGATCCTGCTGGGCAAAAGCATTGCCGGCGGCGTGCCGCTGGGTGCGGTGGTCGGGCGCAAAGCGTTACTCGACACCTTGCCCAAGGGCGGTCTGGGCGGTACTTATTCGGGCAACCCCATTGCTTGCGCCGCTGCGCTGGCGACGCTGGATGAAATGACCGACGCTAATCTGCACGCTTGGGGCTCRCAGCAGGAAGAAGCGATTGTCAGCCGCTACGAAGCCTGGCGCGAAAGCAAACTTTCACCTTATCTGGGTCGATTGACTGGCGTGGGTGCGATGCGTGGCGTCGAGTTGATCAACGCCGACGGGACACCGGCATCGGCGCAGTTGACGCAGCTACTGAGCCTTGCGCGGGACGCAGGGTTGCTGCTGATGCCGAGCGGCAAGTCGCGCCATATCATCCGCCTGCTGGCGCCGTTGACTACCGAAGCCTCGGTACTGGAGGAAGGGCTGGACATCCTTGAGGCCTGCCTGAAGAAATTGTCCTGAACCCAAAGTCCGGGCAAGCCACATACCCCCTGTGGGRGCGAGCTTGCTCGCGATGGCAATTCATCATTCAACATTGATGTCGACTGATACACCGCTATCGCGAGCAAGCTCGCYCCCACAGGTTCTTTGTTCGGCCACAAAATCGCGGGCACAAAAAAACCGGCCGAGGCCGGTTTTTTCATTTCAACGATCTCAGAACTTGGCGTTTTGCAGGTCGTCCAGGTAACGCTCGGTGTCCAGTGCTGCCATGCAGCCGGCACCGGCCGAGGTGATGGCCTGACGGTAAACGTGGTCAGCCACGTCACCGGCGGCAAAGATACCTTCGACGCTGGTCGCCGTTGCATTGCCTTCACGGCCGCCTTGCACCACCAGGTAGCCGTCTTTCAACGTCAGCTGACCTTCGAACAACGAGGTGTTCGGGGTGTGGCCGATGGCGATGAACACGCCGTCGACTTTCAGTTCGTCGAAGCTGCCGTCGTTGTTCTTCAGGCGGGCACCGGTCACGCCCATGTTGTCGCCCAGTACTTCGTCCAGGTTCGAGTTCAATTTCAGCTCGATCTTGCCTTCGGCAACCCGGGCATTGAGCTTGTCGATCAGGATTTTCTCGGCGCGGAAGGTTTCGCGACGGTGGATCAGGGTCACCTTGCTGGCGATGTTGGCCAGGTACAGGGCTTCTTCAACAGCGGTGTTGCCGCCGCCGACCACAGCCACAGGCTTGTTGCGATAGAAGAAACCGTCGCAGGTCGCGCAGGCCGAAACGCCTTTGCCCATAAATGCTTCTTCGGACGGCAAGCCCAGGTAACGAGCGCTGGCGCCAGTGGCGATGATCAGAGCGTCGCAAGTGTAGGTCGCGCTGTCGCCGACCAGGGTGTATGGCTTGGAAGCGAAGTCCACGGCATTGATGTGATCGAAAACGATCTCGGTTTCAAAGCGCTCGGCGTGTTCTTTCATGCGCTCCATCAACGCCGGGCCGGTCAGACCGTGGACGTCGCCCGGCCAGTTGTCGACTTCGGTGGTGGTGGTCAGTTGACCGCCGGCTTGCATGCCGGTGATCAGCAGTGGCTTGAGGTTGGCACGGGCGGCGTAGACCGCAGCGCTGTAACCGGCAGGGCCGGAACCGAGAATAATCACTCGCGAATGACGGGCTTCAGACATGACCTGCTCCTGTTGACCGGCCCTGAACACCGGGCGCGGAACGCCGGGTTGCCGGCGGGAATAAAAAAGGACCGTGGTTGACCTTGGGGAAGGTTTGAGAACGACAGTCCTGCAAAAAGATTGGGTGCAGCGTATCGAGGGGGCGAAGATTAAGGAAATACGGTTTAACAATCCAGCTCATAGGTGGTCTCTATCCCACTGCCGAGACTCTATAGACGTCTTTGTTACAGTGAATGTCGATTCCCCTGCCGCGCTTTCCCCCTTCTGGCAAAGCCGGTAAGGTCGGCGCGATTACCTCTGCCCGGAGCACGTTATGCCCGCACCTGTCCTGTCCGGACCGCAATACCTGCGCGAAGGCCTCAAGCTGGTTCTGAGCCCCAGCCTGCGTTTATTCGTGTTGTTGCCACTGGCAATCAACCTGGTGCTGTTCGTCGGATTGATTTATCTGGCCGGCCATCAATTCAGCCTGTGGGTCGATACACTGATGCCGACCCTGCCCGAGTGGCTGAACTTTCTCAGCTACATCCTCTGGCCAATTTTTGTGGTGCTGGTGGTGTTGATGGTGTTTTTCACCTTCACCATGCTCGCCAACGTCATCGCCGCGCCGTTCAACGGCTTCCTTGCGGAAAAAGTCGAAGTGGTGGTGCGCGGCACCGACGATTTCCCGGCCTTCAGCTGGGGTGAGCTGACCGCCATGATCCCGCGCACCCTGGCMCGGGAGATGCGCAAACTGGGCTACTTCCTGCCGCGGGCAATCGGGCTGTTCATCCTGTCCTTCATCCCGGTGGTCAACATTATTGCCGCACCGCTGTGGCTGCTGTTCGGGGTGTGGATGATGGCGATCCAGTACATCGACTACCCGGCGGATAACCACAAACTGGGCTGGAACGAGATGCTCGCCTGGCTGCGGCAGAAACGCTGGCAGAGCATGAGCTTTGGCGGCAGCGTGTATCTGGTGCTGCTGATCCCGGTGGTGAACATCCTGATGATGCCGGCGGCCGTGGCCGGGGCGACGCTGTTCTGGGTGCGTGAGCGCGGGGCGGAAAATCTGGTGGTCCAGCGCTGATCGGGTCACAAATCCATCATCAAAGCGCCACAATGCCGACATGGCCTCAGCCGACACTGAGGTCATGACGACAGCTCTGCATATCACCCTGATCACTGAAACATTCCCACCGGAAATCAACGGCGTGGCCAATACCCTCGGCCGCTTGTGCGATGGCTTGCGCGCGCGCGGGCATCAGGTGGAATTGGTGCGGCCACGTCAGGTGTCTGATCGGCAGCTGAGCAGTGACGATGATTTGCTGTTGTGTCGCGGCTGGCCGCTGCCGGGTTATCCGGGTTTGCAATGGGGTCAGTCTTCGATGCACAAGCTGCTAAGGCGCTGGACGCGGCATCGCCCGGACGTGTTGTACATTGCCACCGAAGGACCTCTGGGCTTATCTGCGTTACGCGCAGCACGGCGGCTGGGGATCTCGGTGGTCAGCGGCTTTCACACCAACTTTCAGCAGTACTCCAGCCAATACGGGCTGGGGTTGCTGACCCGATTGCTGACTCATTACCTGCGCTGGTTCCACAACCGCTCGACCCTGACCTTGGTGCCGAGCCCCAGCCAGCGCATGGAGCTTGAGCGTCGAAGCTTCGAACGCTTGGCATTGCTCTCTCGGGGCGTCGACAGCCAGTTGTTTCATCCGAGCAAAAGACTCGCATTGCTGCGCGAACAGTGGGGATTGGCCGAAGATGACATTGCGGTCATTCATGTCGGGCGCTTGGCCCCCGAGAAAAACCTGGGTTTGCTCAAGCGCAGTTTTGACCTACTGAAAGCCACTTATCCACAGCGCAACCTGCGTTTGATCGTAATCGGCGACGGCCCGCAACGGACGGCACTGGAGCAGGAACTGCCCGCAGCGGTTTTCTGCGGCTCACAACGCGGTGAAGCGTTGGCCAGTCACTACGCCTCAGGTGATGTGTTCCTGTTTCCGAGCGTGACCGAAACCTTTGGCAACGTGGTGCTTGAAGCACTGGCGTCTGGATTGGGGGTGGTGGCATACGACCAGGCGGCAGCAGCCCAGCATATTCGCCATGGCTACAATGGCGTGCTGGCGATGCCGGGGGATGAAGAGGCGTTCTGCGATGCGGMAGTGTGGCTGCTGGAAGAACGCGAGACTTTGCGTTGCGTGCGGCTGAATGCGCGCCAGCATGCGAGCCGCCAGGGTTGGGCGGCGATTATCGAGCAGTTTGAGGGGCAGTTGCGGGGGGCTTGTGTCCGGGAAGTGGCGGTACCTGAGGCACAGACCTTATCCTGACCGTTCGGTGACATTGAGTCCGTCTTCGCGGGCAAGACCGCTCCTACAGGGGTTCTGCGTCGTGCACAGAACCTGTGGGAGCGAGCCTGCTCGCGAAGAGGCCCTTCCAGTCGCCGCTTAAACCAAAGTCATCAACGCCTCACGGCTGAACGGCAGGATGTCTTCTTCACGCCCGTCGCGTACTTTCTGCGCCCAGTCCGGGTCTACCAGCAACGCACGACCCACAGCCACCAGGTCGAATTCGTCGTTGTTCAAGCGCTCCAGCAGTTTTTCCAGGCTCGCCGGCTGGGCGATCTTGTCGGTGTTGACCATGAATTGCAGGAACTCGCCATCCAGGCCCACGCTGCCCACGGTGATGGTCGGCTTGCCGGTGAGTTTGCGGGTCCAGCCTGCCAGGTTCAGCTCGGAACCGTCGAATTCCGGCTCCCAGAAGCGGCGTGTCGAGCAGTGGAAAATGTCCACGCCGGCATCCGACAACGGCTTGAGGAATTCACCCAGTGCTTCTGAGGTTTGCACCAGGCGCGCGGTGTAATCCTGCTGCTTCCACTGCGAGAAGCGAAAGATAATCGGGAAGCCTTCACCGACTGCCGCGCGCACGGCTTGAATTAGTTCGATTGCGAACCGTGAACGGTTGGCCAGATCGCCACCGTATTCATCTGTGCGCTGGTTGCTGCCTTCCCAGAAGAACTGGTCGACCAGATAACCGTGGGCGCCGTGGATTTCCACGCCGTCCATGCCAATGCTCTGGGCATCTTTGGCGGCTTGGGCGAATGCAGCGATCACGTCCTGGATGTCTTGCTTGGTCATGCCGTGAACCACGACCTGACCGTCTTTCAATTTTTCAGACGGCCCGTAACCCGGAACGCTGGCATCCGGCTCAGTGCCGATACGACGCACACTGCCAACGTGCCACAGTTGCGGAACGATCTTGCCGCCTTCGGCATGCACGGCGTCGACGACTTTCTTCCAGCCGGCCAGCGCCGCTTCACCGTAGAAATGTGGCACGTTCGGGTAGCCGTTTGAGGCCTTGTGACCGACGGTCGTGCCTTCGGTGATGATCAGACCCACACCGGCAGCGGCGCGACGGCGGTAGTACTCGATCACTTTGGAATTGGGTACGCCGCCCGGCGAAAACGAACGGGTCATCGGCGCCATGACGACACGAGTCGGCAGTTCAAGGGAGCCGAGATGGAACGGTTTGAACAGGGCTTTGACGGGCATGGGGCACTCCACGAAAACGATATCGACGGGACATAAATTTTATGACGGCGATAATATGCGCAGTGGCGAGCGATGCCCAGCACTATTGATCCGGGTGATTAAGGGTCAAAAGGCAAGCGTAAAAAATCGCAGCCCGAGGGCTGCGATTTTTGGGGTTCAACTCAGTGCTTTTTCAATCGCATGAACGATCGTCGGATCATCCGGTGCCGTACGGGGCGAAAACCGCGCCAGCACACGACCGTCCTTGCCCAGCAGGAATTTTTCGAAGTTCCAGGTAATGTCACCCGGAAATTCTGCACCCTCGCCTGCCAGCAGGCGATACAACTGATGACGCTCATGACCGTTGACTTCCAGCTTGCTGGACAACGGAAAGGTCACGCCATAGTTGAGGCTGCAAAACTCCTGAATCTCTTTCTCGGAACCTGGCTCCTGCCCGGCAAACTGGTTGCATGGCAAGCCGAGCACGCTGAAACCTTTACCTTTGTATTGCTGGTAAAGGTTTTCCAGCGCCGCGTACTGTGGGGTCAAGCCACATTTGGAGGCGACGTTGACCACCAGCACGACTTGCCCCTTGAAGGGCGCCAGCGGTAGCTCCTGTCCATCCAAGGCTGTCAACTTAAGATCGTGAAAAGCACTCATGACGAACTCCAAATTCCCGTGTTCTTCTCGAAACAGCCACTTGGTAATGCCACCAAGGACAGCCGCGGACTAAAAAGGCGCCCTCGGGCGCCTCTCCAGTTCTCTGAGCTTAGCGCAGAAAATCAGTGGTGATGGCCACCTTCGCCATGGACGTGACCATGAGCGATTTCTTCCTGGCTGGCGTCACGGATGTCGATGATCTTGACCTGGAAATTCAGGCGCTGACCAGCCAACGGGTGGTTGCCGTCAACGGTGACATCGTCGCCGTCCAGATCGCGAATGGTGACGATCTGCATCTGGCCGTCCGGCGCGGAAGCGTGGAACTGCATGCCCACTTCCAGTTCATCGACGCCTTCGAACATGCTGCGGCTCAGGGTGCTGACCAGTTCGGCAGCATATTCGCCATAGGCATCTTCAGGTTCAACGGCTACGGTCAGCTCGTCGCCGACGGTTTTGCCTTCCAGCGCCTTTTCCAGGCCCGGGATGATGTTACCTGCGCCTTGCAGGTAGACCAGCGGCGCGCCACCGGCGGAGCTGTCGATGACCTCACCAGCGTCGTTGGTCAGGGTATAGTCGATGGAGACAGCCTTATTGGCGGCGATCAGCATGGGGCGAGACCTTTTGCATAAGAATGAAGAAAGGCCAAGTTTAGCGAAGCCATCGTCCGAAAGCGAACACAACCCGGACGGAAGGTTCGAGGCGCCTGGCGTAACGGTCACGGGCTTCCATCAGGATGAGGACGGGCATTGGGTGGCCGAGCTTTCTTGCGGTCATGCCCAGCACCTGCGCCATCAGCCACCGTGGCAATCGCGTGCCTGGGTCCTGGACCCCGCGCAACGCATTGAAAAAATAGGCCAGCCCTTTGATTGCGGTTGGTGCGCACAAGGGCCGGTTAGCGATAACCTTGACGACTGAATTTCGGTAGATCGTCAGGTATAAACGATCGCCTTTGCCATGCTCCCTTAGAGAATCCGCATGCAAACTTTTTTTATCGCGCCCACCGATTTTGGTGTGGGTCTGACCTCCATCAGCCTCGGGTTGGTGCGCACGCTTGAGCGCGCCGGCCTCAAAGTCGGTTTTTTCAAACCGATTGCCCAGCCACATCCGGGCGATACCGGACCTGAACGCTCCACTGAACTGGTGGCCCGCACCCACGGCTTGAAGCCGCCTCAGCCGCTGGGTCTGGCACACGTCGAGCGCATGCTCGGTGATGGTCAGCTGGATGAACTGCTCGAAGAAATCATCACCCTCTATCAGCAAGCCGCTGTCGGCAAGGATGTGCTGGTCGTCGAAGGCATGGTCCCGACCCGCAGCGCCAGCTACGCCGCGCGGGTGAATCTGCATTTGGCCAAGAGCCTGGATGCCGACGTGATTCTGGTCTCTGCGCCGGAAAGCGAAGCCCTGACCGAACTCTCCGGTCGCGTGGAATTGCAGGCGCAATTGTTCGGCGGCCCGAAAGACCCGAAAGTCCTCGGCGTGATCCTTAACAAGGTCAAGACCGATGAAAGCATGGACGTCTTCGCCACACGCTTGAAGGACCACTCGCCGTTGCTGCGCAGCGGTGATTTCCGTCTGCTGGGCTGTATTCCGTTCCGGCCGGAATTGAATGCGCCGCGCACCCGCGACGTGGCCGATTTGATGGGAGCGCAAATCCTCAATGCCGGTGATTACGAAACCCGGCGCATGACCAACATCATCATCTGCGCCCGTACCATGCGCAACACCGTGGAGCTGCTCAAGCCCGGTGTGCTGGTGGTAACGCCCGGTGATCGCGATGACATCATCCTTGCCGTCAGTCTTGCCGCCATGAACGGCGTGCCATTGGCCGGCCTCCTGCTGACCAGCGACACCCTGCCCGACCCGCGCATCATGGACCTGTGCCGTGGTGCGTTGCAGGCGGGTTTGCCGGTGCTGTCGGTGAGTACCGGCTCCTACGACACCGCCAATCAGTTGAACGGTTTGAACAAAGAGATCCCGATCGACGACCGCGAGCGCGCGGAGATCATCACCGACTTCGTCGCCAGCCACCTCGATGCCAACTGGCTGCATCAGCGCTGCGGCACCCCGCGTGAGATGCGCCTGTCGCCCGCCGTGTTCCGCTACCAATTGATCCAGCGCGCCCAGGCGGCCAACAAACGCATCGTGCTGCCCGAAGGCAGCGAGCCACTGACCGTGCAAGCGGCGGCGATTTGTCAGGCGCGTGGCATTGCCCGTTGTGTGCTGCTGGCCAAACCGGCAGACGTCGAAGCCGTGGCTCGCGCGCAAGGCATCGAGCTGCCACCGGGGCTGGAGATTCTTGACCCGGACCTGGTCCGCGAACGCTACATCGAGCCGATGGTCGCCCTGCGCAAAAGCAAAAGCCTCAACGCGCCGATGGCCGAGCAGCAACTGGAAGACACCGTAGTGATCGGCACCATGATGCTGGCGCTGGATGAAGTCGACGGCCTGGTGTCCGGGGTCATTCACTCCACGGCCAACACCATCCGCCCGGCCCTGCAGCTTATTAAAACGGCGCCGGGCTGCACCTTGGTGTCGTCCGTATTCTTTATGCTGTTTCCGGAAGAAGTGCTGGTCTACGGCGACTGCGTGATGAACCCGCACCCGAGCGCCAGCGAACTGGCCGAAATCGCCCTGCAAAGCGCCGACTCGGCTGCCGCGTTCGGCATCACCCCGCGCGTGGCGATGATCAGCTACTCCAGCGGAGAATCGGCGAGCGGAGAGGAAGTCGAGAAAGTGCGCGAAGCGACGTTACTCGCCCACGAGCAGCAGAACTCGCTGCTGATCGACGGCCCATTGCAGTACGACGCCGCCGCCAACGAAACCGTGGCCCGACAACTGGCACCGAACAGCCAGGTCGCCGGCCGTGCCACGGTGTTCGTGTTCCCCGACCTGAACACCGGCAACACCACCCACAAAGCCGTGCAACGCAGCGCTGACTGCGTGAGCCTCGGTCCGATGCTGCAAGGCCTGCGCAAACCGGTGAACGACCTGCCGCGCGGTGCGCAAGTSGATGACATCGTCTACACCATCGCSYTGACCGCGATCCAGGCTGCCAACCGACCTATGGATGTTTAAATGCTGGATTTTCTGCCTGCCGCCGTACGCGGCGTGATTGCATCGTTGTTGTTGGCCCTCAATACCATTTTGCTGTGCTCGTTTCTGTTCTGCGTGGCGATTTTCAAGGTGCTGCCATTCGCCATCACCCAACGCTTCACGCTCTGGTTGATGAGCCACACCCATGAGGCCTGGATCAGTAACAACAAAGCGTGGATGAACCTGGTTTGCCGTACCCGCTGGCACCTCAGCGGCCTGGAAGGCCTGGACTATCAGCACTCGTACCTGATCACCAGCAACCACCAGAGCTGGGTCGACATCATGGTGCTGCAATACGTGCTCAACCGGCGTATTCAGCCGCTGAAGTTTTTTCTCAAGCAAGAGCTGATCTGGGTACCGGTAATTGGTCTGGCGTGGTGGACGCTGGGCTTTCCGTTCATGAAGCGCTACTCCAAGGCCTATCTGGAAAAGCACCCGGAGAAAAAAGGCAAAGACCTGGAAACCACCCGCAAGACCTGCGCGAAGTTTCGCAATAGCCCGGTGGGAATTTTCAATTTCGTTGAGGGCACACGCTTCACCGAAGGCAAGCATGCGCAGCAGAAATCACCGTTCAGGTATTTACTCAAACCCAAGGCTGGCGGTATTGCGTTTGTACTGGATGCGATGGGTGAGCAGCTGGAGTCCATCGTCAACGTAACGATTCACTATCCGGGTGGACGTCCGGGGTATTGGGATTTGCTCTGCGGGAATGTGAAGGATGTTGTGGTGCATTTTCAGGAGCTGAAAATTCCGCCGCAGTTTATCGGCAAGAACTACGACCAGGATGGGGAGTATCGATTGCAGTTTCAGGGGTGGATCAATCAGTTGTGGCTGGACAAGGATGCACAGCTGGAGCAGATGCATCGCGAATACCCCGATAAACACTGACCTACTGTGGGAGCYAGCCTGCTGGCGATAGCGGGTTCACATTCAGCAGATTTATTGCCTGAATCACCGCAATCGCTAGCAGGCTAGCTCCCACAGTTGACCGAGTTGAGCCACAAAAAAACCCGCCGATGATCACTCATCGACGGGTTTTTTATTAACGGCTAACGCTTAGATCGCGCCACGCTGACGCAACAGATCCAGCACTTGCTTGACGCTTTCTTCCAGCGACAGCGACTGGGTATCGACCACAAGGTCGGCGTCCAGCGGCACATCGAACGGGAAGGAATCGCCCGGGATGTTATCCCCGGCCGCCGCGTACAGACCTTGCGGGTCACGCTCGGCGCAAACAGCCGGCGAGGCCTGCACGTAAACGGTCAGCAAACGCTCCTTGCCGATCAGCTCCCTGGCTTGTTCACGACCTTCAGCACTTGGCGCAACGAATGCAGCCAGAGTCAACAGACCGGCTTCGTTGAACTGACGCGCAACGTGGGCCGCACGACGCCAGTTCTCCGTACGCCCGGCGCGATCCTGCGGCAGACCTTTGTTCAGGTCATGACGCAGGTTCTGGCCATCCAGTACAAACACCGCACGGCCCATGTCGAACAGTTTGCGTTCAACCGCGTAGGCCAAGGTGCTTTTGCCAGCGCCCGACAGGCCGCTGAACAACACGGTGGCCGGTTGCTGGCCGAAGCGCTGCGCGCGTTCTTCGGTGGCAACGTGAGCCAGCTTGCCATGGTGCGTAGCGCTGCCATGTGCCACTGGCTGAGCGATGATCATGCCGGCGGCGACGGTGCCATTGGTCAAACGATCAATGACGATAAACGAACCGGTGGTGCGGTTACTCGCGTAACCGTCCAGCGCGATGGCCGCGTCGAGGCTGATCTTGACCCGACCGATCTCGTTCAGCTGCAAGGCGCTGGCCGGACCTTCTTCCAGGGTGTTCACGTCAACGCGGTTGACAATGCTGGTGATCGAACCCGGCACATAGGTCGTGGCGCGCTTGATGTCGTATTTCTTGCCCGGCAGCATCGGTTCTTCGGCCATCCACACCAGCATGGCGTCGAAGGCGTCGGTCACTTGCGGCAGGTTGTCGGCGTGTACAAGCAGGTCGCCGCGGGAGATGTCGATTTCGTCTTCCATGGTCAGCGTCACAGCCTGACCCGGACCTGCGTGCTCCAACTCACCTTCGAAGGTGACGATGGATTTCACCCGGCTGCTCTTGCCCGACGGCAGCACAACGACTTCGTCGCCCTTGTGCACGACGCCGCTGGCCAGGGTCCCGGCGAAACCACGGAAGTTCAGGTTCGGACGGTTGACGTACTGCACCGGGAAACGCAGATCGGTGTAGTTGCGGTCGCTGGCGATTTCGACGGTTTCAAGAATTTCCATCAGCGACTGGCCGGTGTACCACGGCGAGCGTTCGGACTTGTTCACCACGTTGTCGCCCTTGAGCGCCGACATCGGCACGAAGGCCATGGTGGTCGGCTTGAAGGCGATGCCTTCGGCGAACTTCAGGTAATCGGCCTTGATCGACTCGAATACTTTTTCGTCGAAGCCATTGAGGTCCATCTTGTTGATGGCGACCACGATGTGTTTGATGCCCAGCAACGAGGCGATAAAGCTGTGGCGACGGGTCTGGGTCTGCACGCCGTAACGGGCGTCGACCAGGATGATCGCCAGGTCACAGGTGGACGCACCAGTGGCCATGTTGCGGGTGTACTGCTCATGACCGGGGGTGTCGGCAATGATGAATTTGCGTTTGGCGGTGGAGAAGTAACGGTAAGCGACATCGATGGTGATGCCCTGCTCACGCTCGGCTTGCAGGCCGTCGACCAGCAAGGCCAGATCGATGTCATCGCCGGTGGTGCCGACTTTTTTCGAGTCGCGGGTAATGGCTTCCAGGTGATCTTCGTAGATCATCTTGGAGTCGTGCAGCAGGCGCCCGATCAGGGTGCTTTTGCCGTCATCGACGTTGCCACAAGTCAGAAAGCGCAGCATTTCCTTGCGTTCGTGCTGGCCCAGGTAGGCGAGGATGTCCTCGCTGATCAAATCAGATACGTGACTCATTGCATTCGAGCTCCAAGCTGTAAGCTTCAAGCGGCAAGCTTGTCGGCGTACAGCTACTCAGAAATTTTGTTGATCAAGCCGCATAGCATTCTTGAAAGCTCGCGGGTTTCTGTAATCCAATCGTCAGCCAGGGGATCAGCAATGTAGGCAATATCACGGCCGATGAGGATCTGAGTGCGCAACTCACCACACGAAGCTTTTGCCACCCAAAGAAAATGTACTTTTTCCTTGGCACCGCAACGCTCCATCCCTTCAGCAATATTGGAAGGCACCGATAGTGCGGAGCGGGTAATTTGATCCTTGAAGCCAAAATCCCCACATCTCGCAAACTCTCTGTAGATCCTTACTGCCAAACACTTACTTCTCTGCCAGACAATCAGCTTCTCGAAATCCATTGCGAGTCATCCGATAACGGCTCGCAGCAACCGGCTACAAGCACCAAACTACAAAATTACGCATACCGCCCTTAACTTGCAGCTTGCCGCTTGTAACTCGAAGCTTAAAAGTACCCCTGACGTTTCTTTTCTTCCATCGAGCCTGCGCCATCGTGGTCGATGACCCGGCCCTGGCGTTCGGAAGTTCGCGTCAGGAGCATTTCCTGAATGATGTCGGTCAGGCTGGTCGCCTCGGACTCGACCGCACCGGTCAGCGGGTAGTCGCCGAGCGTACGGAAACGGACCTTTTTCTTGACGATGCGCGCCTTGTCTTCATCGCTCAGGTGATTGAGCAGGCGTTCGTCGTCGATCATGATCCAGGTGCCGTTCATCTCGATAACGTCGCGCTCCGCGGCGAAATACAGCGGCACAATCGGGATACCTTCGAGGTAGATGTATTGCCAGATATCCAATTCGGTCCAGTTCGACAACGGGAACACACGAATGGATTCACCCTTGTTGACGTTGCCGTTGTAGACGTTCCACAGCTCCGGACGCTGGTTTTTCGGGTCCCAGCGGTGCTTGGTGTCGCGGAAGGAATACACGCGCTCTTTGGCACGGGACTTCTCTTCGTCGCGGCGGGCGCCACCGAAAGCAGCATCGAAACCATACTTGTCGAGAGCCTGCTTGAGGCCTTCGGTTTTCATGATGTCGGTATGCTTGGCACTGCCGTGGGTCAGCGGGTTGATGCCCTGCGCGACGCCATCGGGGTTCACGTGTACCAGCAGGTCCAGGCCGAGTTCTTCAACCATGCGGTCACGGAACACGTACATTTCCTTGAACTTCCACTGGGTGTCGACGTGCATCACCGGGAACGGCAGTTTGCCCGGGAAGAATGCCTTGCGCGCAAGGTGCAGCATCACGGCGGAGTCTTTACCGACGGAGTACAGCATCACCGGGTTATCGAACTCGGCGGCGACCTCGCGGATGATGTGGATGCTTTCGGCCTCCAGCTGTTTCAGATGCGTCAGTTTGTCGACCATGGCTACTCACGAAAACGATCTTATGGACGGCCAGCGGGCCGTGTTCGAGCGAGGAATCCTAGCACAGCGACCACTTCTAATCAGGACGCCAGCTAGATCGAAAGGGTATATGAATATACCTCCTCGTTTGGGCAACACCGGACCTGTAGGAGCTGGCTTGCCAGCGATGGGTCCCTTGGATAGTGAGGCGATCAGCAAAACACCATCGCCGGCAAGCCAGCTCCTACAAAGGCATTTTGTATTCAGATCGGATTCGGGCAATCGATGAAGATATGCTCAAGAGCAAACCGGCGCGCCAGATAATCACCCAACGCTTGCACACCATAACGCTCGGTCGCGTGATGACCAGCGGCGATAAAGCTGATGTCGTTTTCCCGGGCGCTGTGGAAAGTCTGCTCGGAGGCCTCGCCACTGAGGTACAGATCGACACCGGCCAAAACCGCCTGGTCGATGTAACCCTGGCCACCACCGGTGCACCATCCTACCCGGCGAATTGTCGCACTGCCTTCGATCAGCAGCGGCTCGCGGCCCATGACTTCCTGGACACGACGGGCGAAATCACGCGCCGTCATCGGCTCGTTCAACGAACCGACCAGGCCGACGACTTTAAGGTTGTCTGGATCCAGCGGGCCTTCGACGGTGATGTCCAACTGCCGGGCCAACTGCACGTTGTTACCGACTTCCGGGTGCAGATCCAGCGGTAAATGGTAGGACAGCAGGCTGATGTCGTGCTTGAGCAAGGTTTTCAACCGACGCTGCTTCATGCCGGTGATGCACGGGTTTTCGCCCTTCCAGAAATAACCGTGATGCACCAGCACCAGATCGGCCTGGGCTTCGACGGCAGCGTCCAGCAGCGCCTGGCTGGCGGTGACGCCGCTGACGATGCGCATCACTTGCGGCCGGCCTTCGACCTGCAAGCCGTTGGGGCAGTAATCAGCAATTTTGGCGCTGGCGAGGTAACGGTCGGCTTCTTCGACCAGGGTGCTCAGGGCGACGGCCATAAAAGACTCCTAAATATCCCGTTCAGAGGCGTGCTTGGCCTCGTATAATGCGCAACATTATGGGCGGTCTCATACCGCCTGCAACCTTTCAGGACGTGCTTAATGCTTAAGGCGCTGCGTTTTTCCGGCTGGCCGCTGTTGGCCGGCGTGCTTATCGCTCTTTTGATAATTCAGCGTTACCCGGAGTGGGTCGGGCTTCCAAGCCTCGACGTGAATTTGCAGCAAGCACCGCAAACGACCAGCGTGCAACAGGGGCCAGTGTCTTACGCCGATGCCGTCACCACCGCCGCGCCGTCGGTGGTCAACCTGTACACCACCAAAGTCATCAACAAACCGAGCCATCCGCTGTTTGAAGACCCGCAGTTCCGCCGCTTCTTCGGCGACAATTCGCCCAAGCAGAAGCGCATGGAATCGAGCCTCGGCTCCGGCGTGATCATGAGCCCGGAAGGCTACTTGCTGACCAACAACCATGTGACCATGGGTGCTGACCAGATCGTGGTGGCGCTCAAGGATGGCCGCGAAACCCTCGCCCGTGTGATCGGCAGCGACCCGGAAACCGACCTCGCGGTCCTGAAGATTGATCTGAAGAACCTTCCTTCCATCACCGTCGGCCGCTCCGACAACATCCGCATCGGCGACGTGGCGTTGGCCATTGGCAACCCGTTCGGTGTCGGCCAGACCGTGACCATGGGCATCATCAGTGCCACTGGGCGCAATCAGTTGGGCCTGAACAACTACGAAGACTTCATCCAGACCGACGCCGCGATCAACCCCGGCAACTCCGGCGGTGCGCTGGTGGACGCCAATGGCAACCTGACCGGCATCAACACCGCGATTTTCTCCAAGTCCGGTGGTTCGCAAGGCATCGGGTTTGCGATCCCGGTCAAACTGGCCATGGAAGTGATGAAGTCGATCATCGAACACGGCCAGGTGATTCGCGGTTGGCTGGGCATTGAAGTCCAGCCGTTGAGCCAGGAACTGGCGGAGTCGTTTGGTCTGTCGGGACGCCCGGGGATTGTGGTAGCGGGGATTTTCCGGGATGGTCCGGCGCAGAAGGCCGGCCTGCAACTGGGAGATGTGATTCTCTCCATCGACGGTGAGCCAGCGGGTGATGGGCGCCGTTCGATGAACCAGGTTGCKCGGATCAAGCCGATGGACAAGGTCACTATTCAAGTGATTCGCAATGGCAAAGAGCTCAAGCTCACGGCTGAAATCGGCCTGCGCCCACCACCTGCGCCGGCGCCGGAAAAAGAGAAAGAAGAAAAGTAAGCAGCCAACCCAAAACCCTTGTGGGAGCGAGCCTGCTCGCTCCCACAGGTTCAGTGGTGGTTCAAAGGTCGCCCWGGCCGTCGATCAGCGCCTGATTCTGCTCAGGTGTGCCGATGGAGATCCGCAGGAACTGTGCAATCCGCTCCTGCTTGAAATGCCGAACGATCACGCCTTGCTCACGCAACTTCGCTGCGAGGCCCGCTGCATCGTGCTTTGGGTGACGGGCGAAAATGAAGTTCGCCGCCGACGGCAACACCTCAAACCCCTTCGCCTCCAGTTGCCCGACCACCTTGTCACGGCTATCAATGACCAATCGGCACGTCTTATCGAAGTACTCGCGATCTTCAAACGCCGCCGCAGCCCCCACAATCGCCAGGCGATCCAGCGGATAGGAGTTGAAGCTGTTCTTGATCCGTTCCAGCGCTTCGATCAAGTCCGGATGCCCCACTGCCAGACCAACCCGCAGGCCGGCCAGCGAACGGGACTTGGATACAGTCTGTGTCACCAGCAGGTTTGGATAACGGTCGACCAGGCTGATGGCCGTCTCACCGCCAAAGTCGATGTAAGCCTCATCGACCACGACCACCGAATCCGGGCTGGCCTTGAGAATTTGCTCGACGGCGTCCAGCGCCAGCAGGCAGCCGGTGGGGGCATTCGGGTTCGGGAAGATGATCCCGCCGTTCGGCTTGGCGTAGTCGGCCGGGTTGATCTGGAATTGCTCGTCCAGCGGCACGGCGTCGAACTTGATGCCATATAACCCGCAATAAACCGGATAGAAGCTGTAGCTGATGTCCGGGAACAGCAGCGGCTGATCGTGTTGCAGCAATCCGTGAAAGATGTGCGCCAGGACTTCATCGGAACCGTTGCCGAGGAACACCTGATTGCCCTGAACGCCGTAGTACTTGGCAACAGCCTGCTTGAGCACATCGCTGTTCGGGTCCGGGTACAAACGCAGGTTGTCGTTCAGTTCGGTCTGCATGGCGGCCAACGCTTTGGGTGAAGGGCCGTATGGATTTTCGTTGGTGTTGAGCTTCACCAGTTTCGTCAGTTTCGGCTGCTCGCCTGGCACGTAAGGCACCAGGCTCTTGACGAAGGGGCTCCAGAATTTACTCATGTTCACTTCCCCTGCTCTTTATTAGAGAGCTCGTCAATGATGCGGTACTCGGCACTACGGGCGTGGGCCGTCAGCGACTCGCCACGGGCCAGCACGGAAGCGGTTTTGCCCAGTTCGGACGCACCCTGCTCGGAGCAGAAGATGATCGAGGAGCGCTTCTGGAAGTCGTAGACACCCAATGGCGAGGAGAAACGCGCGGTGCCGGAAGTTGGTAACACGTGGTTCGGACCGGCGCAGTAATCACCCAGGGCTTCGGAAGTGTGACGGCCCATGAAAATCGCACCTGCGTGACGGATTTTCGGCAACCAGGCTTGCGGATCAGCGACCGACAGCTCCAAGTGTTCCGGGGCAATGCGATTGGCCACTTCGATGGCTTGTTCCATGTCGCGGACCTTGATCAGCGCGCCACGGCCATTGATGGAGGTTGCGATGATCTCGGCACGTTCCATGGTCGGCATCAATTTGTTGATGCTCGCGGCCACCTTGTCGAGGAACTCGGCATCCGGGCTGACCAGAATCGCCTGGGCGTCTTCATCGTGTTCAGCCTGGGAGAACAGGTCCATGGCGATCCAGTCCGGATCGGTCTGGCCGTCGCACACCACGAGAATCTCGGACGGGCCGGCGATCATGTCGATACCGACCTGACCAAACACGTGACGCTTGGCGGTGGCGACATAGATGTTGCCCGGGCCGACCACTTTGTCGACCTTCGGCACGCTTTCGGTGCCGTAAGCCAACGCGGCAACCGCTTGCGCGCCGCCGATGGTGAACACCCGGTCAACGCCGGCAATGCAGGCCGCGGCCAGCACCAGTTCGTTGATTTCACCGCGCGGGGTCGGCACCACCATGACCACTTCGGTCACGCCAGCCACTTTGGCCGGGATCGCGTTCATCAACACCGAAGACGGGTACGACGCCTTGCCGCCCGGTACATACAGACCGGCGCGGTCCAGCGGCGTGACCTTCTGGCCCAGCACCGTGCCGTCGGCTTCGGTGTAGGTCCAGGAGTCCTGTTTCTGTTTTTCGTGGTAGCTGCGCACCCGTGCCGCGGCTTTTTCCAGGGCTTCGCGCTGCGGCACGGTGATCCGGGTCAGCGCCAGCTCAAGACGTTCGCGCGGCAGGATCAGGTCGGCCATCGAGGCGACTTCCAGGCCGTCGAACTTCTGGGTGAATTCCACCAGCGCCGCATCGCCACGCTCGCGCACAGCTTTGATGATGTCCAGCACCCGCTGATTGACCGAGTCGTCAGACACACTTTCCCAGCTCAGCAGATGATCCAGATGATGTGCGAAATCCGGGTCAGCAGCGTTGAGTCGGCGAATTGCAGTCGGTGYGGTCATAGCGAGAGCCTCATAGGAATGGCAAAAACTCAGGTGCCCGAAGCTACCATCGATCCGCTTGGGCACCTGAGAATTCTGGCTATGAGGCGGATAGACGGGCGCGACTTAACGTCGCGCAGGTAAATCAGCCGCGGTGTCGAGACTCCACTGCCTTGCGCAGGGTGTCGATCAACGCCTGGATTCGGGCGTGCTGCATTTTCATCGAAGCTTTGTTGACGATCAGCCGGGAGCTGATGTCGGCGATGAAATCCTGGGGTTCCAGGCCATTGGCGCGCAGGGTGTTGCCGGTGTCAACCACGTCAATGATCTTGTCCGCCAGACCAATCAGCGGCGCCAGTTCCATCGAGCCGTACAGCTTGATGATATCGACCTGACGGCCCTGCTCGGCGTAGTAACGCTTGGCAACGTTGACGAACTTGGTCGCCACCCGCAGGCGGCCCTTAGGCTCGACATCACCGACACGGCCAGCGGTCATCAGTTTGCAGAGGGCAATTCGCA
Organism: Pseudomonas sp. P5_A12; assembly: GCF_056400685.1. NCBI lineage: Bacteria > Pseudomonadati > Pseudomonadota > Gammaproteobacteria > Pseudomonadales > Pseudomonadaceae > Pseudomonas > Pseudomonas sp. P5_A12. The sequence continues at coordinate 27,059 of NZ_JBFUKU010000041.1, forward strand.
GGTCCAAAGGCTCGTACAGGCCCTGGCCGCCATATTCCATCAGCACATCTTTACCGGCGACGCCGAGGTCTGCGGCACCATGCTCGACGTAGGTCGGCACATCGGTGGCGCGTACGATCAGCAGACGAACGTCAGGCTGGGTCGTGGGGATGATCAGCTTGCGGCTCTTGTCCGGATTCTCGGTCGGCACGATGCCCGCTTCAGCCAGAAGCGGCAGGGTGTCGTCAAGGATGCGGCCCTTGGACAGTGCGATGGTCAACATGGGAAGCGTCAGTCCTTAATCAGGAATCTTATGCCCGGTCGCAAACGGCGCCGGACACACATCGAACCGGAAAAGGCTCGACTTAAACGAATTCAACGGACACGTCCGTGTGCCCATGCAGCAGAAACTAGCCCGGTACGCGGCGGATCTTGGCGCCGAGCATTTGCAGTTTCTCTTCGATGCACTCATAACCACGGTCGATGTGGTAGATGCGGTCGATCAGGGTGTCGCCTTCAGCGATCAAAGCCGAGATCACCAGGCTGGCCGATGCACGCAGGTCGGTGGCCATGACTGGCGCGCCTTTGAGCGTCTCGGTGCCAGTGACGATGGCGGTATTGCCTTCGACCTGGATCTTGGCGCCCATGCGGTGCAGTTCGTACACGTGCATAAAGCGGTTTTCGAAGATCGTCTCGATCACAGCGCCCGTGCCTTCGGCAATGGCGTTGAGGGAGATGAACTGCGCTTGCATGTCGGTCGGGAACGCCGGGTATGGAGCGGTCCGCACGTTGACGGCTTTAGGCCGCTTGCCGTGCATGTTCAGCTCGATCCAGTCTTCGCCGCAGGTGATTTCGGCACCCGACTCACGGAGTTTTTCCAGAACGGCTTCGAGGATGGTCGGATCGGTGTCCTTGACCTTCACACGACCGCCGGTCACGGCCGCCGCCACCAGGTAGGTGCCGGTTTCGATGCGGTCAGGCATCACCTTGTAAGTGGTCGGATGCAGGCGCTCGACGCCATCGATGGTGATGGTGTCAGTGCCGGCGCCAGTAATCTTGGCACCCATGGCGTTCAGGAAGTTCGCCAGGTCGATGACTTCAGGTTCGCGAGCGGCGTTTGCAAGAACGCTGCGGCCTTTGGCCAGAGCAGCCGCCATCATGATGTTTTCAGTACCAGTCACACTGACGGTATCGAAGAAGAAGTGCGCACCGCGCAGGCCACCTTCAGGTGCCTTGGCCTTGATGTAACCGCCCTCAACATCGATGACCGCGCCCATGGCTTCAAGACCACGGATGTGCAGGTCAACCGGACGCGAACCGATGGCGCAACCGCCAGGCAGAGCGACTTCGGCTTCACCGAAGCGGGCAACCATCGGACCGAGTACCAGGATCGACGCACGCATGGTTTTAACCAGCTCGTACGGTGCGATCAGGGTCTTGATGGTGCGCGGGTCGATTTCGACGCTGAGTTTCTCGTCGATCACCGGCTCAATGCCCATGCGACCGAACAGCTCGATCATCGTGGTGATGTCGTGCAGGTGCGGCAGGTTGGCCACGGTCACCGGGCCATCACACAGCAGGGTGGCAGCCAGGATCGGCAGGGCAGAGTTCTTTGCCCCGGAGATGCGGATTTCGCCATCAAGACGAACGCCACCGGTAATAATCAATTTATCCATAAGAATCTCGACGCCCTTGGGCTCAGGTGCGCTCGGCCCAGGCCGCGCTGCTGAAAAATTTCATAGTGACCGCATGGATGCTGCCATCGGTGATCCATGGGTTCAAATGGGCATAGATCTGCTGCTGACGCTTCACCGGGCTCAATGCCGCCAGTTCATCGCTAATCACGTTCAGCTGGAAATTGCAGCCTTCGCC